>JADLGU010000027.1 GCA_020849155.1 Rhodocyclaceae bacterium
CTAGGCTCGATTCCGTCGCCGAGCCGCATCAGAGTCGTCATGGGGACTTCTCCAAGCACCGTCAGAAGATGCTTGCCGGCCGATCGCTTGTAGACGTTGATGGCGCCCGCCGAATAGGTCGAAGTGACGGCCTCCTGATCGGTCCGCGGCTCGATGAACACGGAAATCGAAGCCAGGCCATCGGAGAAAATGAAATGGGTGGTGTCCACGCCGCTTCCGCGCCAGCCCTGCCGCTTCATGCCGGCGCCTTTCTTGAATCCGGGCAATTGCGTCCTGAAATGCCAGTCCCCACCGGCGACGAGACTTTGCGAGGCGCGGGCGTTGTGAATCCGCCAGGTCTTGCCTTCGGTATTCGAATGGGGCTTGAGCTCATCCTTGTCGATGGGCGGATTGATCTGCAGCTGGGAGAAAGCGAACTGCTCGATGGTCTCGTTGCGCTCGTTGAGCGTGCGCGCCTTGAGGATCAGGCCGGACTGGATATCCGCCCAGAACTGGTGGCCATAACGCAGGGTGTCCTTCGGCTCCAGCACCACCTGCTGGCTGTCGAAACCGGCAATGCGCGCCGTTTCGCCCTTGCGGATCAGGTAGGACTCGCCAAGATTGCCAATCGAGACCGGCAGCAGCGCCGGAAAAGCCTTGTGCTGGCTGCGTTTTTCGATAATCACCACCTTGTCCTCGGGCAGGTAGCACTTGACTTCGTCGTTGCTGCGAATCACCTCGCGCGGGCTGCCGTCGAGCACTTCGAGCTTTTCATGTTCTCCCGCCGCATCCACCAGGTGGATGATGCGCGAAGTTTCGGTCCCGCTGCCGCTTTGGTAGGTGAAGGTGCCGGTGTAGTTGAGCTTTTTGGCCGCAGTCGTCATCCTCTGTAGCCACCCCATCACCTCGTCCTGCGGATCGGCATGGGCCGTGGTCGCCAACAGGCCGGCCAGCATGGCCAGGGCGGAAACCAATCTCATGGCCTGGCGCCCTGCCGAATCTCCGAAACCGTCCTCACATAGGGTGCCACACCCTGTATTCCGCCGCTCGGCGAATGGGCCTGATGCGCCACCAAGTATTCCTTCAGGGCGCCAGCGGGCGGCTGGACCGCCGAGGTCGTCTGCTGATGCTGCGGGCGTTGCTGGGCAGCCAATTCCTGTTGCTGCGGGGCATTCAGCGTCAAGGCGATCCAGCCAACTGCAGCCATGCCCATGAGCGAGGCTGCCAGAGGTAGAGCGAAGCGCAGCGGGGTCGGCCTCGGCGGCCTGGCGGGCACGAAGATCACCGGTTCCTCCGCCAGCCGGGACAGCACTCGGGTCGACAAGTCCGGGGACAGGACCGGGGACTGCCGCAAGGTGTCTCCGATCAGATGATAGACATTCCAGGCTTGCTGCAGTTCGCGGTCGCGCCGCAGGGCGTCGATTGCCCGGTTCGCCTGGCCCTGTTCGAGCTCGTCGTCCAACAAAGCAGATATGTCTGATTTCATTCTCACCACCTCTTGTCCGGCGCCGTATCCAGCAACGGCCTGAGTTTTTCCGCGACTGCCTCGCGTGCCCTGAATATCCGCGAACGCACCGTGCCGATCGGGCAATCCATCATCTTGGCGATATCCTCGTAGCTCATGCCCTCGATTTCCCGCAGCACAATGGCGGTACGCAGATCCTCGGGCAGGGCCTCCATCGCTGAATTCACCGTTTCGCCGATCTCTTTGGAGAACAGCAGGCGCTCCGGCGTGTTGATGTCGCGCAGCAGTTCGCCCTCCTCGAACCCTTCGGCCTCCTCCGTGTCATGTTCCGTGCGGGTGGGCGCCCGACGTCCCTGCGATACCAGATAGTTCTTTGCGGTATTGACCCCGATGCGGTAGAGCCAGGTGTAAAAGGCGCTCTCGCCGCGAAAACTGCCCAAGGCCCGGTAGGCCTTGATGAACGTTTCCTGCGCCACGTCCTCCACCTCGGCCGGATCGCGGATCAGTCGCGATAACAACCTGGCCAGCTTGCGCTGATACTTGGACACCAGCAGCCCAAAAGCCTGCTGGTCGCCGTGCTGAGCGCGCACGACCAGTTGCTGGTCTACCTCACGTTCTCCCATTCGAGCGGCTGTGTTTTAGTAAGTTCAATCGTCCCGAAGGGGTCGGGCCGAGAAGCCGCAAGTATAGCCGACGTATCCGAGTAGCTCTGCCAACTACGGAAAAGACAACCCCTCGGCAGAAAGGTTCATGGACGGACGGAGCTTTTCCGGTCGCTGTCCTGCGGTGGTATAGTTTCGAGCCCTTAATCCCCCCCAACCACGTGCAGGCATTCGACGTTTTGATCATCGGCAGCGGTCTTGCCGGCCAGGCACTGGCGCTCCAGCTGGCACCGCACAAGAAGGTCGCCCTGGTCACCAAGCGCCTGCTCGAGGATAGCGCCAGCAGCCGGGCCCAGGGGGGCATCGCCGCGGCGCTCGACGATGCGGATTCGATCGAGGCCCACATTCGCGACACACTGGTAGCCGGCGCCGGTCTCTGCAACCGCCCGATTACCCGCTTCGTGGTCGAAAGGGGCAAGGCGGCCATTGATTGGCTGATCCGCCAGGGCGTGCCATTTACCCTGAACGATTCCGGCCAGGGCTATCACCTGACCCGGGAAGGCGGGCATAGTCACCGACGGGTCATCCACGTCGCCGACGCCACCGGTTCGGCAGTGCAGGACACCCTGACAAGCAAGCTTCGCGAACATCCGAACATCCGCATCTTCGAGCACCACATCGCCATCGATCTCATCGGTGGCGCCAAGTTCGGCCTGCCCGACAGTGGCTGCCATGGCGCCTACGTCCTCGACAAGCAGGCGGATCAAGTGGAAACCTTTGCCGCGCCGCACACGGTGCTCGCCACCGGAGGCGCCGGCAAGGTTTATCTCTACACCACCAACCCCGATACGGCGACCGGCGACGGCATCGCCATGGCTTGGCGGGCGGGTTGCCGGGTCGCCAACATGGAGTTCATCCAGTTTCACCCGACCTGTCTCTACCATCCCCTGGCCAAGACCTTTCTGATCACGGAGGCGATGCGGGGCGAGGGCGGCATCCTCCGCCTGCCGAGCGGAGAACGCTTCATGCCGGAACACGATCGTCGCGCCGAACTGGCGCCCCGCGACATCGTGGCCCGCGCCATCGATCTAGAAATGAAAAAGCGCGGCCTCGACTGCGTCTATCTAGACATGACGCACAAGCCAGCCGAGTTCCTGATCGGACACTTTCCCAACATCCATGCCCGCTGCCTGGAGCTCGGAATCGATATCGCCCGACAGCCTATCCCGGTTGTCCCCGCCGCGCATTACACCTGCGGCGGCGTCGTCACGGACTTCGCCGCCCGCACCGCCCTGCCCGGCCTCTACGCAGTCGGGGAAACGGCATATACCGGCCTGCATGGCGCCAACCGCCTGGCCAGCAATTCATTGCTCGAATGCCTGGTCTTTTCAACGGCGGCTGCCGAGGACATCCTCAAGTCAGGGCGCCGGCATCACCGTTCCCTGCCGGGATGGGACGAAAGCCGTGTCACGGATGCCGACGAGGAAATCGTCATTTCCCACAACTGGGATGAATTGCGCCGCTTCATGTGGGACTACGTCGGCATCGTGCGCACCAACAAGCGGCTCGAACGCGCGCGCCACCGCATCCGCTTGCTGGAAAGGGAGATTGACGAGTACTACGCCAATTTCCGCGTATCCAACGATCTCATCGAGTTGCGCAACCTCGTCCTGACGGCCGATCTGATCGTGCGCTGCGCCCAGCGGCGGAGGGAAAGCAGGGGGCTGCACGCCAGCCGGGATTATCCTGACACCCTGGCAAGGGCCCGCAACACCGTCCTGCGCAACCGGTTCAGATAGCCTTCCAGAGAAGCCAGCAGCGCAAAATCCGCAGGTCCTCCTGGGGAAGCATGTCCGGCAGGACCAGCAGCGATCTGGCCTGAGCAGAATCCATCCTGTGCAGCCGCAGCACCATCAGCCAGGGGAACAGCGTGGATCGCGGAGACACCCGCGCTTCGAAGCGATACCCGTCGGCCAGTATGACCTCTGCAGAACCATCGGCCTTCAAAAGCAACGACTTCGCTGCGGCATTATCGAGAAGCAACGCATGCCGGTATAGGGAAACCAGGACCGAGATCGCCACCGGGATGGCGACGAACAGCTTGATCCAGGGGGCAAGCGGCAGCAAAACCACACTGGTCAGCGTAGCCAGGATCAGCAAAACCAGCGTGGAGGCGAGCAAACGGGACCGGCCCAGGGCCAACCGATGCGGGAGTTGCATCCGATGATCGGATCCCGACGCTCAAACGCGCCGGAAGGCCAGCGTCCCGTTGGTGCCGCCGAACCCGAAGTTATTCTTCAGCGCGATCCCGATTCCAAGCTGGCGCGCGGTATTGGCGCAATAGTCGAGATCGCATTCCGGATCCTGTTCGAACAGGTTGATGGTGGGAGGCGATACCTGGTGGTGTACGGCGAGCACCGTCAGCACCGATTCCAGGCCGCCTGCCCCGCCCAACAGGTGCCCGGTCATGGATTTGGTCGAATTCACCACCAGTTTGCGGGCCGTGTCGCCAAAGGCCAACTTGATGGCATCGGTCTCGTTCTTGTCACCCAGGGGCGTCGACGTGCCGTGAGCATTCAGATACTGCACTTCGTCAGGGTTGATTTCGGCATCCCGCATGGCATTGGCCATGCTGCGGCGCGGGCCGTCGGTATCCGGTGCCGTCATGTGGAAGGCGTCACCGCTCATGCCGAAGCCGACCAACTCTGCATAGATCCTTGCGCCACGCTTTTTGGCGTGTTCGTATTCCTCCAGGACCAGCACGCCGGCGCCCTCGCCAAGGACGAAGCCGTCGCGGCCCTTGTCCCAGGGCCGGCTGGCCGTCGCTGGGTCGTCGTTGCGCGTCGAAAGCGCCTGCGCCGAGGCAAACCCGCCGATGGCCAGAGGGGTCACAGTGGATTCCGCGCCGCCACAGACCATGGCGTCGGCGTCGCCGTACTGGATCATCCGAAACCCGGTGCCGATGGCATGCAGCCCGGTAGTGCAGGCCGTCACCACCGCCAGGTTCGGCCCCTTCAGCCCGAACATGATCGACAGGTTCCCCGAGATCATGTTGATGATGGTGCCGGGAATGAAGAAGGGCGATATCTTGCGGGGACCACCACCGAGAAAATCGTTGTGGGTGTCCTCGATCATCGGCAGGCCGCCGATGCCGGAGCCGATGTTCACGCCGATGCGGACGGCGTTCTCATCGGTGATTTCCAGTCCGGAATCCCGGATCGCCTGGATGCCCGCCGCCATGCCGTAATGAATGAAGACATCCATTCGGCGTGCCTCCTTGGGCGGGAGGTAGGCGCCAACGTCGAAGCCCTTCACCTCCCCGGCTATGCGGGATTTGAAGGTGGCTGCGTCGAAGCGGGTAATGGGGCCGATCCCGCTCCGGCCGGCGAGTATTCCATCCCAGGTTTCCTGGACGGAATTGCCGACCGGGGAAATGGCACCCAAACCGGTAACGACTACCCTGCGGCGTGCCACTTCGCTTTGCTCCTGCTCTGGGATCGGGAATGCTTATTTCTTGAGATGGGCGTTGATGTAGTCAATCGCCTGCTGGACGGTAGTGATCTTCTCGGCTTCTTCGTCGGGAATCTCGCACTCGAATTCCTCCTCGAGGGCCATGACCAGCTCAACCGTGTCGAGAGAATCCGCGCCCAGATCGTCTACAAAGGACGAATCGATCTTGATCTCCGATTCGTTGACACCAAGCTGCTCGGCAACGATCTTCTTGACGCGTTGTTCGATGTTCTCCATGTGTTTTGCTCCTTCCCTTTTTTGCGGGTGTAACGAGAAAAAAACCGCGACATTCTAACAGAAAGGCCCAAGCCGACCAAACCCGGCATCAGCCCATGAACATCCCGCCATTGACATGCAGGATCGTGCCGGTAATGTAGCCCGCGCGCGGCGAGGCAAGGAAGGCCACTGCAGCGGCGATTTCATCGACCTGTCCCAGGCGGCCAAGCGGGATCTGCCCCAGCAAGGCATCCCGCTGCGATTCCGGCAAGGCCCGGGTCATGTCGGTATCGATGAATCCCGGCGCCACGCAATTCACGGTGATGTTGCGGCTGCCCAGTTCACGGGCCAGCGCGCGGCTCATGCCGGCCACGCCGGCCTTGGCAGCGGCGTAGTTGGCCTGGCCGGGATTGCCCGAACTGCCGACGATCGAGGTGATGTTGATGATGCGGCCGAAACGCGCCTTCATCATGCCGCGCATCACTGCCTTGGACAATCTGAACACCGCCTTGAGATTGGTGTCCATCACCGCATCCCATTCGTCGTCCTTCATGCGCATGGCGAGATTGTCGCGGGTGATGCCGGCATTGTTGACCAGCACCGAGACCGGCCCGAATCGCTTTTCTATCTCCCCCAGCACGGATTCGCAGTCTGCCGCCTGGGTGACGTCGAGCACGGCGCCCCAGCCGGACATCTGGGCGGCGTCCAGCGCCTTCTGAATATCGTCCGCGCCTGCCTCGGTAGTGGCCGTGCCGATCACCGTGGCCCCTTCCCTGCCCAGTTCCAACGCGATGGCGCGACCGATGCCGCGCGAGGCCCCGGTCACTAGCGCTATATGTTCCTTCAACATGATTTCTCCTGCGCATGGGTGGCAGCCAGCGCCACATCGATTCCGGCAAGATCTGCCATGGCGCCACCGATCAGCCCTTCCGCGCAGCGCCTGACCAGACCCGCCAGCACCTTGCCCGGGCCGCACTCATAGACATGGCTGACACCCTGCGCCGCCATGGCCTGCATGGTTTCGACCCAGCGCACCGGCGAAGCGGCCTGGC
>JADLGU010000028.1 GCA_020849155.1 Rhodocyclaceae bacterium
CGATGTCGTGCACCTTGCCGTCGACGCGCAGGCGCACGAAGCCCTGGGCGCGCAGTTCGGTGAAGAGATCGGTCTGCTCGCCCTTGCGGCCGGCCACCACCGGGGCGAGGATCATCAGCTTCATGTCTTCCGGCAGGGCCAGCACGTGGTCCACCATCTGCGAGACGCTCTGCGCCTCGAGCGGCTGGCCGTGTTCCGGACAGTGCGGCGTGCCGGCGCGGGCGAAGAGCAGGCGCAGGTAGTCGTGGATCTCGGTGACGGTGCCGACCGTCGAGCGCGGGTTGTGGCTGGTGGCCTTCTGCTCGATGGCGATGGCCGGCGAGAGGCCCTCGATGAGGTCGACGTCGGGCTTCTCCATCAGCTGCAGGAACTGCCGCGCGTAGGCCGAGAGCGATTCGACGTAGCGGCGCTGGCCCTCGGCGTAGAGCGTGTCGAAGGCGAGCGAACTCTTGCCCGAGCCTGACAGGCCGGTGATGACCGTGAGCTTGTTCCTCGGCAGGTCGAGGTTGAGGTTCTTCAGGTTGTGCGTCCGCGCGCCGCGGATGCGGATCTCGTCCATCGCGATCCCATGGATTTTTGCCAACCGGAAACTATACCTTCAGGCGCGGACAATAGCCATTCCGGCATGCAGCCGGACTCAAGCCTGGTAGGCGCCGAAATCGCCGCGGCTGGCGCGGAAAGCCTCGTTGGCGCGCAGCCGCTCGACAAAAAATTCGATGGCCACCCTGGTGCGCGGCGGCAGACGGCTGCGGTGGGGGTATTGCAAGTTGAGCTCGCGCTCCTCGCTGCGGTGGCGGTCGAGCATCAGCGCCTTCAGGCGGCCGGCCTTGGCATGCGGCCAAGCATGGTGCGTGCCGACCTGGGCGATGCCGATGCCCATCAGCGCGGCCTGAACCACGGCTTCCGGGTCGGACACCGCGAGCCGGCCCTCGGGCACCACTTCCAGGATGTCGCCCGCCCCCTTGCCCCTGCCGGCGCCGAAGCGCCAGGCGGACAGTCCGCTGCTGAGAAAGCGCGCCGCCACCAGGCTGTGGCGCTCCAGGTCCGCGACTTCGCGCGGGACGCCGTGCCTGGCGAGGTAGGCCGGCGCGGCCACCAGCACGGTGGAGAAGCGGCAGATGCGCCGCGAAACAAGGGCGCTGTCGACCGGCATGCCGCCGCGAATGGCGAAATCGTAGCCCGAGCGGACGATGTCGACGTGGCGGTCCTCGAAGTCGATCTCCAGCCGGAGGCGCGGATAGCGATCCATGAATTCCGCCAGCAGCGGCATCAGATAGGCGCGCCCGAAGCTGCTGCCCACGGTGATCCGGACCCGCCCGGCCGGTTCCGCGCGCTGCGTGGCGAGCTCGTCGAGCGCGGCGTCGAGGGCGCCGATGGCGGTGCGCACCGGGCCGAGGAAGGCCTCCCCTTCGGCCGTGAGTTTGAGGGAGCGCGTGCTGCGGCTCATCAGCCGCAGGCCGAGGGCCGCTTCCAGTCCGGCGACGTTCTTGCTGACGGCGGCGGCGGAGATGCCGAGGGCGCGCGCGGCGGCGGTGAAACTGCCCTGTTCGGCGGCGTGCGCGAACGACAGCAGGGCGCGGAATCGCTGGCTTGGGTCCATGCCGGTAATCAACTATAAGTTGAAAATATGATTACTAATAACTCTATTTTCACAAGTAATCAAGCCGGCCATACTGCACCCCGTTCGCAACCGAAAAGGAGCAGGGCATGAGCAAGACAGTGGCAATTCTCGGCAACGGCGTTGTCGGCATGGCGATCGGCAGGGGGTTTTCCGAACTCGGCCATGAAGTGGTGTTCGGCACGCGTTCGCCCGCCGGCGAGAAGTCCAGGCAGGCGCTGGCGGCCGTTCCGGGCAGCCGCGCGGCAAGCGGCGCGGAAGCGGTCGCTGCGGTCGCGGCGGGCGGCTTCGTGGTCGTGGCGCTGCCCTGGAGCGGCTTGCGCGAAGGCATCGAGCAGGCGGGCGCCGGCCGGCTGTCAGGCAAAATCCTGATCGATGCAGTCAATCCGCTCGATTTTTCGACCGGAACGCCGACCCTTGCCGTTGGGTTCGACGATTCTGCCGGGGAGACACTGCAGCGACTGGCGCCGGCGGCGAAGGTGGTGAAGGCCTTCAACATCATCACCGCTTCGCATATGTACAAGCCGGATTTCGGCGATGGCGTGCCGGACATGTTCATCGCCGGCAACGACGCCGGCGCCAAGTCGGCGGTGAGCGGGCTGCTGGGGCAATTCGGCTGGCGGCGGCCGATCGACATGGGCGACATCGGCGCCAGCCGCCTGCTCGAGCCACTGGCCATGGTGTGGATTTCCTACGGCTTCCGCAACGATCACTGGACCCATGGCTTCAGCCTGCTGGGTCGAAAGGACTGAGCATGAGCAATCTCATCGTCGTCTTTCATAGCGGCTACGGCCATACCGTGCGCCAGGCGCAGTCGGTTGCGCGGGGCGCCGGGGAGGTCGAGGGGACATCGGTTCGCCTGCTGGCGATCAGCCAGGAAGGTTTGCTGGGCGAGGAGGAATGGGCCGCGCTCGATGCCGCCGATGCCGTCGTCTTCGGCACGCCGACTTACATGGGCGGGCCCAGTTGGCAGTTCAAGCGCTTCGCCGACGCCACTTCGAAGGCCTGGATGAAGCAGAAGTGGAAGGACAAGATCGCCGCCGGCTTCACCAATTCGGCCACAATCAACGGCGACAAACTGGCGACCCTGCAGTATCTCCATACGCTCGCCATGCAGCAGGGCATGCTCTGGGTCGGCACGGGGATGCTGCCCGCCAACAGCAAGTCGGCGCAGCGCAACGACGTCAACTGGCTCGGCTCGTCCTCCGGCCTGATGGCCCAGTCCCCCTCGGATGCCAGCCCGGAGGAGGGCCCGCTGCCGGGCGATCTGGAAACGGCCCGCCTGTTCGGCGGTCGGGTGGCGCGGGTCGCCGCACGCTGGAACGGCCGCTAGCTTTCCGGCGTCGGACGCCGGCGGCGGGCGGCGGGGTCTGCTAACATAGCGGCACCTCGCGTCCCGACCCAAGCCCGTCCGATGTCCTCCGAAAATCCCGACCGCATGACCCGGCAGGAGCTGCGCGCCGGCCTCTCGCTGGCGTCGATTTTCGCCCTGCGCATGCTGGGATTGTTCCTCATCCTGCCGGTGTTCGCAGTGGCAGCGCAGAAGATGCCCGGCGGCGAGGACCTGACCCTGGTCGGCATCGCCCTGGGCGCCTACGGCCTGACCCAGGCGGCGTTGCAGCTGCCCTTCGGCATGGCCTCGGATCGCTATGGCCGCAAGAAGGTGATCGTCATCGGCCTGCTGATCTTTGCCGCCGGCAGCTTCATGGCCGCCGCCGCGCCGGACATTTACTGGACCATCCTCGGCCGCGCCCTGCAGGGCGCCGGCGCCATCTCGGCGGCGGTGACGGCGCTGGCCGCCGACCTGACGCGCGAGCAGCACCGCACCAAAGGGATGGCGCTGATCGGCTCCAGCATCGGCCTGGTGTTCGCCCTGTCGCTGGTGGCGGCGCCGGCGCTCGATGCCCTGATCGGCCTCTCCGGCCTGTTCGTGCTGACCGGCCTGCTGGCGCTGGCG
>JADLGU010000029.1 GCA_020849155.1 Rhodocyclaceae bacterium
CCGCGTGGCGCCGCCGACCATCACCACGCCCTTGATGTCGTCCACCGTCAGGCCGGCATCGCGCAGCGCCTTGCGCGTCGGGCCGAGGGTCTTGGAGATCAGCGTCCGGGTCATCTCGGCGAAAGTGTCGATCTTCAGCGTCAGGTCCACCGCCTGGCCGGTGGACAGCTCGGCATGGATCGGCGCCTCGTCGTGGCCGGTCAGCATCTCCTTGGCCTCGCGCGCCTTGAGCAGCAGGCGGCGGGTGTCCTCGATGCTGGGAAAAGTGATTCTGGCGTCGTCGAGGATCCAGCAATACACGCGCTGGTCGAAGTCGTCGCCGCCGAGCGCCGCGTCGCCGTTGGTGGCCAGCACCTCGAAGACCCCGCGCGAGAGTTTCAGGATGGAGATGTCGAAGGTGCCGCCGCCGAGGTCGAAGACGGCGTAGACGCCCTCCGAGGCGTTGTCGAGTCCGTAGGCGATGGCCGCCGCCGTCGGCTCGTTGAGCAGGCGCAGCACGTTGATCCCGGCCAGCCGGGCGGCGTCCTTGGTGGCCTGGCGCTGGGCGTCGTCGAAATAGGCCGGCACGGTGATGACGGCGCCAGTGAGTTCGCCGCCCAGGCTGGCCTCGGCGCGGCTGCGCAGCACCTTGAGGATTTCCGCCGAGACTTCCACCGGGCTCCTGACGCCGGCAACGGTGCGCAGGCGCACCATGACCTCGGCGTCGAGAAAATCGTAGGGCATCGATTCGATGTGGGCGACGTCCTTCAGGCCCCGCCCCATGAAGCGCTTCACCGAGACGATGGTGTTGCGCGGATCGAGTGCCTGGGCACCCTGCGCCGCGTAGCCGACATCGACGCTGTCGCCGGCCTTGTAGCGGACGATGGAGGGCAGGAGGCTCCTGCCGACCTCGTCGTTGAGCACCACGGCGATGCCGTTGCGCACCGTGGCGACCAGGGAATTGGTGGTACCCAGGTCGATGCCGACCGCCAGCCGATGCTGGTGCGGCGCCGCGGACAGGCCGGGCTCGGAGATCTGCAGCAGTGCCATGGTGTTTTGTTCTAGCTTTCGAGCGCTTCGAGCGCGTCTTCTATTTCGTGTTCCAGCTTCTCGATGAACATCAGGCGGCGCAGCGCATCGGCGGCGGCCGGATAGTCCTTGTTGAGGTCGAGATCGCGCTCGATCTCGGCGCGGATGCCGTCGCCGTGCCGCTTGAGGCGCTGCATCAGCTTTTCCAGCTCGTGGTGCTCGCCCGCGGCGCGCGCCTCGGCCACCGCCTCGCGCCACTCCATCTGCTCCATGAGGAACGCCGGCGGCATCGCCGTGTTGCTCTCGTGGTCGGTCTCGGCGCCGGCCAGCCGCAGCAGGTAATGCGCCCGCAGCAGCGGGGTTTTCAGCGTGCGGTAGGCCTCGTTCACCTGGGTGGCCCACTGCATCGACAGGCGACGCTCGCTCTCCGCAAGGTGGGCGTGGCGGTCCGGATGCACCCGGCCCTGCATGGCGTGGTAGGCCCGGTCGAGCTTGCCGGCGTCGATGCGATAGGCGCGCGGCAGGCCGAACAGCGAGAAGTAGTCCTGGCTGAAGTCAGGAACCATCAGACGTTGAAGCTTTCCCCGCAGCCGCACTGGTCCTTGACGTTGGGGTTGTTGAACTTGAACCCCTCGTTGAGCCCCTCGCGCGCGTAGTCGAGCTCGGTGCCGTCGACGTAGGGCAGGCTTTTCGGGTCGACCAGCACCTTGACGCCATGGCTCTCGAAGACGATGTCCTCCGGCGCCGCCTCGTCGGCGAACTCCAGCTTGTAGGACATGCCCGAGCAGCCGGAGGTCTTCACGCCGATGCGCACGCCGACGCCCTTGCCGCGCTTGGCGATGAAATTCGAGACGTGCTTCGCCGCCCGTTCGCTCAATGTGACCGTCATGACGCCCTCGCCTCAGTTGTCCTGCTTCTTCTTGTAGTCGGCCACTGCCGCCTTGATGGCGTCCTCGGCCAGGATCGAACAGTGGATTTTAACCGGCGGCAGCGCCAGCTCCTCGGCGATCTGGGTGTTCTTGATCTCCAGGGCCTGGTCCACCGTCTTGCCCTTGACCCACTCGGTGACCAGCGAGCTGGAGGCGATTGCCGAGCCGCAGCCGTAAGTCTTGAACTTGGCGTCCTCGATGACGCCTTCCTTGTTGACCTTGATCTGCAGCTTCATCACGTCGCCGCAGGCCGGCGCGCCGACCATGCCGGTGCCGACGCCCTCTTCCTCCTTTTCGAAGGCGCCGACATTGCGCGGGTGTTCATAGTGTTCGAGAACCTTGTCGCTGTATGCCATTTTAGCTGCTCCTCAATGCGCCGCCCATTGGACGGTGTTCAGATCGATGCCTTCCTTGTACATGTCCCACAACGGCGACATTTCGCGCAGCTTGGCGATCTGCCGGTGCAGGAGCTGGACCGTGTAGTCGATTTCCTCGACCGTCGTGAAGCGGCCTATGGTGAAGCGGATCGAGCTGTGCGCCAGCTCGTCCTGGCGGCCCAGCGCGCGCAGCACGTAGGACGGCTCCAGGCTGGCCGAGGTGCACGCCGAGCCGGAGGACACCGCCACGTCCTTGATCGCCATCATCAGCGACTCGCCCTCGACGAAGGCGAAGCTGAC
>JADLGU010000030.1 GCA_020849155.1 Rhodocyclaceae bacterium
CGCCAGCGCCAAGCCGGCCTATGTCCGCAATCCGCGGCGGAGCTATGGGGATACGGGATACGGCACCTATAAGTCGGCGCAAGCCGCACGCCAGGCCATGGTCTATGTGGCGGCCAACGACGGCATGTTGCACGCCCTCAATGCCTCGACTGGGGATGAAGTCTGGGCTTACGTCCCGCGCATGATCTTCCCCGATCTCTACAAGCTCGCCGACACTAACTATCAGAATAACCACCGCTATTTTGTCGATGGCAGCCCCGAGCCCGCGGACGTATTCATCAATGGAGAGTGGCGCACTATCCTGGTCGGCGGCCTCAACAAGGGCGGGCGCGGCTACTACGCCCTGGATATCACCGACCCGAACGATCCTCTGGTTCTTTGGGAGATCTGCTCGGATTCGGCGCTGTGCAGCATCGCCGACTCGGATATCGGTTACACCTATGGCAATCCGATCATCACCAAGCGGCAGTCGGACGGGAAATGGATCGTCGTCTTCGCATCGGGCTACAACAACGTCAGTCCCGGCACTGGACAGGGCTACTTCTTCGTCGTCGATGCCGCGGACGGCACCATTCTGCAAAAGGTCGACACCGGCGCAGGCAGCACCACGACGCCGAGCGGCCTGGCCAGGATCTCTGGGCTGGCTCGCAATGCCCAGACGGACAATACCGTCGAGACGGTGTACGGCGGCGATCTCCTCGGGAATCTCTGGCGCCTTGACATGGCCACAGGGACGGTCACTCAGTTGGCGCAACTGACCGACAATCTCGGCACAACCCAGCCGATCACCAGCCGTCCCGAGCTCGGCAGTTGCACCAACGACATCATGGTTTATGTCGGCACGGGCAAATACCTCGGCGTCAGCGACCTGACAGACACCCAGCGCCAGACCATGTACGGCATCAAGGACAACGCCTCCTCGTACGGCGCCTTCCGCACGTCCTCCGCGGTGCAGCAGTCGTTCTCTCCGCTAGGGACAAGCGGGTACACCATCAGCAACAACAGTGTCGACCTGTCCTCGGTTCCTGGCTGGTATGTCGATTTCGACCAGAATAGCGGCGAAAGGGTCAACCTCGATCCGCAGCTTGTCTTCGGTAACCTGCTCGTCATCACCAACCAGCCCAGCGACATCTCCGCATGCAGCACGGGCGGGAACAGCTACATGTATGAATTCAACTACTGTACCGGCAGCTACCTGCTGGCAGCCCCAAGCCAGCGTGTCGGCCAGAAGCTGGGCAACTCGATCGTCGTCGGCTTCATCGTCATCCGCCTCCCGAGCGGCGCGATGAAGGTCGTAACCACCTTCGCCAGCGGCGAGAAGACCACCAGCGGCTTGACAGGCGGCAGCGGCGGCAAGGTCCGGCGAGTTTCCTGGCGCGAGTTGTCCGAATAGGCGCACGGGCGGACTGGGCTGCATCGCTATGCCCAGCCCGCCCTGTCATGGATCGGTAGTCTTTTGTTACCCGCATACGCGAAGGAATCCGTCTCTTCGCTCCTGGGTCCGCTGGCGCTCTCTCTAGCGTTTCACACTGGTTTCATAACAGTTGTTGAGGGGGTTTATGGCAGACCCGAGTCCAGCCTGTCGTCGGCCCAAGGTCTGGCTTCCAAAGCCCTGCTGGTAACTATTCATCGTTCAGCTACACCTAGCGAAGTCATTCCAACAAGCGAATTCCCGCAGGGTGCGCCCGGCGCGACCCGAAGAGATCTGCCTGAGGGCCTGGTCTCCTTTCCAGTTCCCTATTATTTCCCGCCAGAAGAACTCAGCAACAAGCCTCGCGCCGTCGTGCCAGTGTTTCTGGACTACCCCGAGAACGCGCCACTCGTTTCCAAAAAACATATCGTATTGCGTTTATTGATCAACGAACACGGCTCAGTCGATAGAACCGTTGTTGAAGACTCTGATCTACCTGAAGAATTACAAGGCATTGCCATCAACGCCTTCGGTCAATCACGGTTCCATCCTGGAATGCGTGATGGCGCGCCGGTCAAGAGTCAATTGCTGGTGGAGATCACCTTCGAAGTGGATGCTTCCTCAACCCCACCCTCGGGACTTCTGCCGGCCCGTTAGTCGTTGGAAACGAATCAGTCCGTAGATTGCTGCAGTTCTCTTGGTATTGAAAAAACGATGTTCTCGATACTGCCCGCCAACTGGGAGATATTGACCGCTCCAAGCACCTCCAGCCGGTGAAGCACTGCCTCTACTAGTACCTCCGGGGCCGAGGCTCCGGCAGTGACGCCGACATGCTTTCTGTTAGCAAGCCACTTGGCATCGATCTGTTCAGCGTCGTCGACAAGATAGGAATCCACACCACGATTGCTGGCCACCTCACGCAGTCGGTTTGAGTTCGAGCTATTGGGAGAACCGACAACGATCACAAGATCACAGTTGCCAGCCAGCTGTTTCACGGCATCCTGCCGATTCTGGGTGGCATAGCAGATATCGTCTTTCTTCGGCCCGACAATGGAGGGGAAGCGGGTCTTCAACGCAGCGACGATTGCAGCGGCATCGTCGACCGATAGCGTGGTCTGGGTGACGTAGGCCAGGCGGTTCTCGTCGGCCACCTCGATGGTGGCAACGTCCTCGACCTTCTCGACTAGATACATGCCTCCGTCAATTTGCCCCATCGTGCCTTCCACCTCGGGATGGCCGCGATGGCCGATCATGACGATCTCGCGGCCCGCCAGGCGCAGGCGCTGGACCTCGCCATGCACCTTGGTCACCAGCGGGCAGGTGGCGTCGAAGACGCGCAGGCCTCTTCGCTCGGCCTCGTGCCGCACGGCTTGGGGCACGCCGTGGGCACTGAAGATCACCGTGGCGCCATCGGGCACCTCGTCGAGTTCCTCGACGAACACCGCGCCCTTGGCGCGCAAGCCGTCGACGACGAACTTGTTGTGCACCACCTCGTGGCGCACGTAGATCGGCGCGCCGTAGCGCTCCAGCGCCCGCTCGACGATCTCGATGGCGCGCTCGACGCCGGCGCAGAAGCCGCGCGGGTTGGCCAGCAATATGTCCATCACAGGATTCCTATCACGTCCGCCTCGAAGCGGATGGCCTTGCCGGCGAGGGGATGGTTGAAGTCGACCAGGGCCTCGGTCTCGGTGAGTTCGCGCACCAGGCCGGTATAGCCGGCGCCGTTGGGCGCCTTGAATTCGATAAGCGCCATCTCGCGGAGTTCCCCCGGATTGGGCAGCTCGCTGCGGACGAAGCGCTGCATCAGCTGCGGGTTGTGCGGACCGAAGGCCTGTTCCGCTTCGAGCAGGAACACCGTGCGCTGACCCGCCGGCAGGTCGATCAGGCAGCGCTCCAGTACCGGCGCCAGCTCGCCGCTGCCCAACTGCAACGTCGCCGGCTTGCCGCCGAAGGTGCTGACCAGTTCCGTGTCGTCGGCCAACGCCAGCCGGTAATGCAGCGTGAGCAGGCTGTCTGCCTTGACGGTCTCGCTCATGACTTGTCCTTTGGTGCGCAGAACAGCTGCTGCCAGACGAGCAGCGCCACACCCACCGAGATCGCCGAATCGGCGACATTGAACGCCGGCCAGTGCCAGCTTACGGCATGCAAGTCCACAAAATCCACCACCGCGCCGTAGCGGATGCGGTCGATGACGTTGCCCAGCGCGCCGCCGAGGATCAGCGTGGCCGCCAGCGGCAGCAGGCGTTCGGCGGCATGGCTCCGTATCAGAAAAGTCAGCCACCCTGACACGGCGATCGCCAGGACGACGAAGAACCAGCGCTGCCAGCCGCCGGCGTCCGACAGGACGCTGAACGCCGCGCCCGGGTTATACACCAGCACCAGGTTGAGAAAGGACGTCAGCTCGACGCTCTGACCGAGTCTGAGCGCGGAGACGACCCAGAACTTGGTCAGCTGGTCGAGGACGATGATGAGGCCCGCCAGCCCCAGCCAGGCGGCGAACCTAGGCATGGGTGCGCGGCTCGCCGGCGCCGTGCAGGTTGGCGTCGCAGCGCCCGCACAGCTCCGGATGATCGGCATTCACGCCGACGTCCTCGCGCCAATGCCAGCAGCGCGGACACTTGGCGTGCGGGCTGGGGACGGCGACGACGCCCTCGCCGGCGGCATCGACCACCTTGACCACGCTCGCCTTCGAGCAGATCAGCACCAGGCGCAGGTCGTCGCCGAGCGAGGCGAGCAAGTCGTGCTTCTCCCCGGCGGCGCGGATCTCCACCTCAGCCTGCAGGGACGAGCCGATTTTGCCGGCGACACGCAGTTCCTCCAGCACCTTCGACACCTCGGCGCGCACCTCGCGGATCCGCTGCCACCGTGTCACGAGAACTGACTCCTGCGCTGGCTCGGGCAGCGCATGCCAGGTGGATAGCATCACGCTGTCCTCCGGGTTCTTGACCAGCACTTGCCAGATCTCTTCGGCGGTGAAGGTCAGCACCGGCGCCATCAGGCGGACGATGGCCTGCAGGATGTGCCACAGCGCGCTCTGCGCGGCGCGGCGCGGCTGCGAGTCCGTGCCGGTTGTGTACAGGCGGTCCTTGAGGATGTCGAGGTAGAAGGCACCCAGTTCCTCGGAGCAGAAGCCCTGCAGCGCCTGCACGACGCGATGGAATTCGTAGCGGCCGTAGTCCGCCGTCACCTGCTCCTGCAGGCGGCGCGTCAGCGCCAGGGCGTAGCGGTCGATTTCCAGCCATTCTGCCGGCGGCAGCATGTCCCTCGCCGGATCGAAGTCGGCGGTATTGGCGAGCAGGAAGCGCAGGGTGTTGCGGATGCGCCGGTAGCTTTCCACCACGCGCTTGAGGATTTCGTCGGAGATGGTGAGCTCGCCGGAATAGTCGGTGGTCGCCACCCACAGCCGCAGGATGTCGGCGCCGTACTGATCCA
>JADLGU010000031.1 GCA_020849155.1 Rhodocyclaceae bacterium
CAGCAGCACCTGGTTGCTGAAGGGCTTCTGCAGGAAATCGACGGCGCCCCCGCGCATGGCCTCGACCGCCATCGGCACGTCGCCGTGGCCGGTGATGAAGACGATCGGCACCGCCAGGCCGCGCTCGGCCATGCGGTCCTGGACCTCCAGGCCGCCGAGTCCCGGCATGCGCACGTCGAGGATCAGGCAGTCGCACTCGCCGCAGCGCGGGTCGTCCAGGTAGGCCCGGCCCGACGCGTGGCTGCGGACGGTCATGCCGTGCGACTCGAGCAGCATGGCCAGCGACTGGCGCACCATCGGATCGTCCTCGACGATGCACACCCTTTTCGGCTCGTTCATTCGCCTGGCTCCCGGTGCACTGGCAGGGTCAGATGGAAGGTGGTACCGGCATCCGCGTTGGGCGCCGCCCACAGCCGGCCGCCGTGCGCCTCGACGATGCCGCGGCTGATCGACAGGCCCATGCCCATGCCCTCCGTCTTGGTGGTGAAGAACGGGGTGAACAGGTCCACGGCGATGCGGTCCGGCAGGCCGCAGCCGTGGTCGCGCACCGAAAGCTGGACGGCCGCCCCGCCCTCGACCAGGCGGCTGGCGATTTCCAGCCGCTTCTCGCCGGCAACGTCTTCCATCGCCTCGGCGCCGTTGCGGATAAGGTTGAGCAGGACCTGCTCGATCTGCACCCGGTTAACCACGACGGGCGGCAGGCCGGGCGTCAGATCGAAGGCATAGACGATCTCCCGCGTGCGTGCCGCGATGTCCGCCAGGCGCACCACGGCGCGAACCAGTTCGTTGACGTCCTGGGTCTCGCGGCGCGATTCCTGCTTGCGGGCAAAGTCGCGAATGCGCCATACGATCTCTCCGGCGCGCAGGGCCTGGCCGTTGATGATGTCGACCACCTCGCGCGCCCGCGTCAGGTCGGGCGGCACCTGGGCCAGTTGGCGCTCGGCCACGCCGCTGAAGTTGGCGATGGCCGCCAGCGGCTGGTTGAGCTCATGGGCCAGCGCCGCCGCCATCTCGCCCATCGCGATCAGGCGGGCGTGGTGCAGCATCTGCTCCTGGCGCAGCTGCTCGCGCGCGGTGAGCTCCTTGCGCAGCGTAATGTCCTCCTTGACGGCCATGAAGTTCGTCACTTCGCCCTTCTCCGAAACCAGCGGAATGATGCGCACGAACTCCCAGTACAGTTCGCCGTTCTTCCTGCGGTTGTGCAGCTCGCCTGACCACTCCGCGCCGCCCTTGATGGCCTGCCACAGCCGCGCGTATTCCTCGGGCGGGGTCTCTCCCGACTTGAGCAGGCGCGGGTTGCGGCCGAGCACCTCCGCAGCCGCGTAGCCGCTGCTCTGGCAGAAGCGCGGGTTGACGTACTCGATGTCGCCCTTCGTATCGGTGATGAGGATCGCCACCGGGCTCTGCTCGACGGCGGCGGAGAGCTTGCGCAGCTGGGCGTCCGCGGCCACTTGCGCCGTCACGTCGGCGAGCGCGCCGACGAAGCGCTGCGGCCGGCCGTCTTCGTCGCGCACCAGGATGCCGCGGCCATGGAAGCAGCCGTAGCCGCCGTCCTTGCGGCGCAGGCGGTAGGTTTCATCGAAGCGTGCGCCCTCGGCCAGCGTCTTCTCCTGAGCCGCCAGCACCCTGGCCGCATCGTCAGGGTGCAGCGCTTCGGCGAAGGTGAACCGCGCCTTGAGCTCGGCAGCATCGGCAAAACCAAGCAGCGCGGCGAAACGGGACGAGAAAGCCGTGTCGCGCGCCGCGATGTCGAAGTCCCAGACGCCCTCGCTGGTCGCCTCCAGCACCTGCAGCAGGCGCGCCTCGTTGTCGCGCACGGCCTTCTCCATCCGTCGGCGCGCCGTGATGTCGCTGCCGACGCCGCGATAACCCTTGAAGGCGCCGGCGTCATCGAACACCGGCTCACCGCTGACGGAGACGAAGGCGGGTTCCTGCCCTTCACCGACGATGACGCCGTATTCGAGGTTGCGAAACGCCTCGCGTCGCTCCAGCTGGGCGCGATGCGCGGCCCATTGCGCCGCATCGAGCCCGACGGTGACAACCTCCCAGCGGCGCCTGCCGAGCATGGTGTCGCTGTAAAAGGCGCCATCTCGGCCGCCGGGGGCGCCCTCGATCTTGGTGAACCGGAAAGACTCGTCCTGCTCCCAGTACCAGTCGGTCGACAGCGCCGTCAACGCCCGAAAGCGGTTTTCGCTGTCGATCAGGGCCTCTATCGTCAGGCGCCGGTCGGTGACATCGGCGATTAGGCCGACCCGGCGCCAGGGCCGGCCCTCGCTGTCGAGGAGGAGGTGGCATTCCTCGCGCAGCCAGCAGGGCGAGCCGTTCGGGCAAAGGCTGCGGAATTCGGCTTCGCCCCGGCCGGTTTCGGCCAGCTGCCGCAGCATGTCGGCCACCAGTGGCCGGTCGGCCTCGACCACCCGGGCGTGGCGCAGGCCCGGATCGGAGGCGAAATGCCGCGCCTCGCGCCCGAAGAGCCTGTCCGCATGGGGGCTGAGGTAAATCAGGGTGCCGCCGTCCCCGCTCA
>JADLGU010000032.1 GCA_020849155.1 Rhodocyclaceae bacterium
CGCCCTTGGTGAAGTCGTCGGTGGTGCTCACCTCGACGTTGGTGCCGGTGGACGACTCGGCGGCGAAGTGGGCGGCGGCCGACAGGTAGCCGGTGCCGGCCTTCGGTTTCATCCTGTAGGCACAGAGAATGTGCTTGCCGCCCTTGATGAGGTTCTCTTCATTGAGGCTGAGGTCGGCGTAGCGGTTCGACTGGTCCATGTGCTCTCCTTGTGTGCGGTCGCGTGGGATATGGGGCGCACTCTATGCCCGAAAATCCATAAGGTGAACTAAATGTTTGTTATGGTATTCTCGGGTTGTTACTTATAGGAAGCCCCGCTCATGCACCTCACCCTGCGCCAATTGAAGATCTTCGAGGCGGTGGCGCGCCATCTTTCCTTCTCCCGCGCCGCCGACGAGCTGCACCTGACCCAGCCTGCCGTCTCGATGCAGGTGCGCAGCCTGGAGGAGGCGGCGGGGCTGCCGCTCACCGAGCAGGTCGGCAAGCGCATCTTTCTCACCGAGGCCGGCGCGGAACTGGCGCGCCACGCCCGCGTCATCGCCCAGCAGCTGCGCGAGGCCGAGGAATCGCTGATGGCCATGAAGGGCCTGCGCGGCGGGCGCCTCAACATCGGCGTGGTGTCCACCGCCAAATATTTCGTGCCGCGCCTGCTGACGGCCTTTCGCCATCTGCACCCGGAAGTGGAGCTGCGCCTCGGCGTGCACAACCGCGGCGAGATCGTCCAGCAGTTGGCCGACAACGAGATCGATCTGGCCATCATGGGGCGGCCGCCGCAGGAGCTGGAGACGGTGTCCGAGCCCTTCGCCGAGAATCCGCTGGTCTTCGTCGCCGCGCCGGACCATCCGCTCGCCAAGGCGAAAAGCATCGCGCCGAAGCAGCTGGCCGGCGAGAGCTTCCTGCTGCGCGAGCCGGGTTCGGGCACGCGGGCGGCGATGGAGCGCTTCCTGGCGGAGAACGGCGTGCTGCCGCAGCGCGCGGTGGAGATGACCAGCAACGAGACCATCAAGCAGGCGGTGATGGCCGGCATGGGGATTTCCTTCATCTCCGAGCGCACCATCGCGCTGGAGCTGGCGACCGGACACATCGTGCGCCTGAGCGTGGCCGGCACCCCCCTGCAGCGCCACTGGTTCGTGGTGCATCGCGCCGAGAAGCGCCTGCTGCCGGTGGCCGAAGCCTTCCGTCAGTTCCTGCTGCGGGAGAGCGGCGGGCCGATCGAGCCGGCGCAGGCGGCGGCTAGTGCTTCGAGCGGATCCAGTCGCGCCAGTCGGAAAACAGCCGCGGGTCGACGGCCGCGATGACCGAACGCTTCCACAGGTCGCCGGCGTCGAAGTCGTCGTGCTTGAGGGTGCACATCCGTCCGCCGGCCTCTTCGAGGATCAGCCGTCCGGCGGCGTAATCCCACAGCTTCTGGCCGCCGTGCAGCAGCAGATCGAGGCGCCCGGCGGCAACGTAGGCCCATTCCAGGGTGCTGCAGCCGAAGTTGCGCTGGGAGTAGTAGGGCGGCCGCGTGGCGAGGTCGTCGCCGAGCTTCTTCGGGATGCGTTTGAAGTCGACGCCGGCGACGCACTCCTTCAGATCGGCCGCCGGCGGGCGCAGCGGCAGCTTCAGGCCGTTCATGGTGGCGCCGCCGCCACGAGAGGCGGCGAACATCTCGCGCGTGGCCGGGTCGTAGACCACCCCGATCGCGGCGCGGCCCCCGATGAAATAGGCCACCGAGATGGCGAAGAAGGGCAGCCCGGCGACGAAGTTGGTGGTGCCGTCGATGGGGTCCACCACCCACAGCCCCTCGGCGCCCTCGTCCCATAGCCGGCGCTGCTCGGCCTCGCCCATTTCCTCCTCGCCGATCACCGGCCGCGGTCGCAGCCGCTGCAGGCGCTCGATCAGCGCGTGCTGGGCGGCGATGTCCACCTCGGTGAAGATGGTGCCGTCGGCCTTGTGCTCGCGCACCACCTGCAAATAGCGCGGCATCACCACCTGGGCGGCGACTTCGCGCACCACTTGCGTTACCGCCGCGCACAGCTCGTAATACGGAGAAGTCAATGCGACTCCTTCCACTTGATCGAACAGCCCATGCTCGGGGCCTGCTCGCGCGGGCCCTGACCGGTTTGCGCCACCTGCAGCATGGCCTCGAAGAGATCGCGCCGTGCCGCCGGGACCGACTCTTTCCGGGAAGCATCCAGGCGGCCGCGGTACTGCAGTTCGAGCTTGGCGTTGAAGCCGAAGAAGTCCGGCGTGCACACCGCGCCGTAGGCCTTCGCCACCGCCTGCGTTGCGTCGAGCACGTAGGGGAAGGGAAAGTCGAGGCGGCGGGCGATCGCCACCATGTGGTCCCAGTCATCCTCGGGGTAGTCGCTCGGGTCGTTCGCCATGATGGCGATCGAGCCGATGCCATGGCCCTTCAGTTCGCGGCAGTCGCGGACGATGCGATCGAGCACCGCCTTGACGTAGGGGCAGTGGTTGCAGAGGAACATCACCAGCAGGCCGTTCGGGCCGCGGGCGCTGTCGAGCGAATGGCGGCTGCCGTCGGTGCCGGGCAGATCGAAGCCCGGGGCCTGCCAGCCGAAGTCGCAGAGGGGGGTGGTGAGGCTGACCATGTGGGAAAAAATGGATGGCTGCGGAATAATAGCATGATGACTCCCCGCTTCTTTTGCCCGCCGCCCCTTGTCTCCGGCAGCCTGGCCGAGCTGCCGCCGGCCGCCGCCCACCATGCCTTGCGGGTGCTGCGCCTGGCCGTCGGCGACGCGGTGGTGCTCTTCGACGGCCAAGGCGGCGAGTATCCCGGCCGCATCGCCGAGGCCGGCCGCGCCGTGCGGGTACGGCTCGGTGCGCGGGAGGAGGCGGCTTGCGAATCGCCGCTCGGGCTGGTCCTGGCGCAGGCCCTGCCTTCCGGCGACAAGATGGACTTCGTGGTGCAGAAGGCGGTCGAACTGGGCGTTGCCCGCATCCAGCCGCTCGCTGCGTCGCGTAGCGTGGTGCGGCTTTCCGGCGAGCGCGCGGCGCGCCGCGTCGCGCATTGGCGCCAGGTGGCGATAGCCGCCTGCGAGCAGTGCGGCCGCAACCGGCTGCCGGAAATCGCGCCGATTCTTGATCTGCGGCAATGGCTGGGCCAATTGGCGCAGGACAATGAAATGCAGCGGCTGCTGCTCTCGCCCCATGGCGGCCGCCGGCCGCGCGAGTTGGTCGGCGCAACGCGCTTCCTGCTGCTGGTCGGCCCCGAGGGCGGGCTGGAGGCGGAGGAGGTTGCGGCGGCGAAGCGGGCGGGCTTCGCGGAGCTGTCGCTCGGTCCGCGCGTCCTGCGCACGGAAACCGCCGGGCCGGCGGCGCTGGCGGCGCTGGGGGCGCTGTGGGGCGATCTCTGAGGAGGCAGGCATGTTCGAATCCGCTGAACTGGGCCACACCATCGACAAGGCCACCTACGACAGGCAGATGCCGAAGCTGCGCGCCGACCTGCTCGATGCGCAGTTCGACATGGGCGAGCTGAAGAAGTACCCGGTCATCATCCTGATCAACGGGGTCAACGGCGCCGGCAAGGGCGAGACGGTGAATCTCCTCAACGCCTGGATGGATCCGCGCCACATCCAGACCCACGCCTTTCCCCCGCCCTCCGACGAGGAACGCGAGCGGCCCTTCATGTGGCGCTTCTGGCGGGCCCTGCCGCCCAAGGGCAAGATCGGCATCCTGTTCGGCAACTGGTACACCGACCCGATCGTCAACCGCGCCCTGAAGAAGACCAAGGCCGCCGACCTCGACCAGTCGATCGAGGAGATCAACCGCTTCGAGAAGATGCTCTCCGACGAGGGCGCGCTGGTCCTCAAGTTCTGGATGCACTTGTCCAAGGACGCCCAGAAAAAGCGCCTCAAGGCGCTGGAGAAGGACAAGGACACCCGCTGGCGGGTGACGCCGGACGACTGGGAACATTTCCGGATGTACGACAAGTTCCGCGCCGTCTCCGAGCACGTGCTGCGCCACACCAGCAGCGGCCACGCGCCGTGGATCGTGGTGGAGGGCGCCGACGAGCGCTACCGCTCCCTCACCGTCGGCCGGATCCTGCTCGAG
>JADLGU010000033.1 GCA_020849155.1 Rhodocyclaceae bacterium
CGGTGGCCACGCCGTGCTGGCCGGCGCCGGTCTCGGCGATGACGCGCGGCTTGCCCATGCGGCGTGCCAGCATGGCCTGGCCGATGCAGTTGTTCACCTTGTGCGCGCCGGTGTGGTTGAGGTCTTCGCGCTTGAGATAGATCTGCGCGCCGCCGAGCAGCGCCGACCAGCGCCTAGCGTGGTAGATCGGGCTGGGCCGGCCGACGTAGTGCTTCAGCTCGTATTCGAACTCGGCGCGGAAGGCCGGGTCGGCCTGGGCGGCGGCATAGGCGCGCTTCAGTTCGTCGAGCGCCTCGATCAGCGTCTCGGCGACGAAAGTGCCGCCATACGGGCCGAAATGGCCGTGCGCATCCGGCAGGTTGTAGGGCGTCTCAGGCTTCCCCATCTCTGACTCCAGCTATGAACGCGGCGATCTTCGCGGCGTCCTTGATTCCCTTGGCGGCTTCCACCCCGCTGCTGACATCCACCGCCCACGGCCGCACGCTGCGCACCGCCTGGGCCACATTGCCGGCATCCAGGCCGCCGGACAGGACCAGTGGCAGGGACAGCGCAGACGGAATCAGCGACCAGTCGAAAGTCTTGCCGCTGCCGCCGTAGCCCTCGGCGTAGGCATCCAGCAGCAATCCCTGGGCGGAAGGATAGGATGCCGCATATTTTAGCAAATCGAGGCCCGGCCTCACCCGCGCCGCCTTTATGTATGGGGCATGGAATGCGCGGCAGAAGGATTCCTCTTCGTCGCCGTGGAACTGCAGCAGCTGGACCGGCACCGCCTCCATGACGCGGCGCACCGTCAGTTTCGTCTCGTTGACGAACAGTCCGACCAGCGTCACGAAGGGCGGCACGACGCGGGCGATCTCCCAAGCCTGGTCGACGCTGACGCAGCGCGGGCTGGGGCCGTAGAAGACCAGACCGAGCGCATCGGCGCCCAGATCGACCGCGATGCGCGCATCCTCGGGCCGGGTGATGCCGCAGATCTTGATGCGGGTGCGAGGCACAGTCAGAGGGAAAGCGGATCGAAAGGCGCGATGATACGGCCATTCAGGGGCAGCTGCCAGCGCGCCTCGTACTCGATGCCGGAGAGATACAGGCCATGCGGCGAAAAGGTCGGCGCCGCCAGGCTGCGGTCGCGGGCGGCGATGAGCTCGGCGATCCACTCCGGCGGATGGGCGCCCTTGCCGACATAGACCAAAGCCCCGACCAGGTTGCGAACCATGTGCTGCAGGAAGGCGTTGGCGCGGAACTCGAAAACGATGCAGTCGCCCGAGCGGATCACCTGCGCCTCGCGCAGCGTCTTCACCGGCGACTTGGCCTGGCATTCGGCGGCACGGAAGGCGGAGAAATCCCGCTCTCCGACAAGCAGCGCGGCACCAGCCTGCATGGCCTCGATGTCGAGCGGCAGGTGGAACCAGCCGACGCGGCCGTGCAGCAGCGCCGGTCGCACGGCATGGTTGTAGAGCACGTAGCGGTAGCTGCGCGACAGGGCCGAGAAGCGCGCATGGAATTCATCCGGCACCGGGCGCGCCCAGCGTACGGCGACGCTGTCAGGCAATAAGGCATTCACGCCGCGCACCCAGGCGCTCTCCGGCCGTTCCGCCGGCGCCTCGAAATGCGCCACCTGGGCCGCGGCATGGACGCCGGCATCGGTACGGCCGGCGCAAGCCAGCCGCACCGGCGCACCGGCGATCTCCGCCAGCGCACGTTCCAGAACGTCCTGGACGGTGTTGCCCGCCGGCTGGGTCTGCCAGCCGGCGAATCCACTGCCTTCGTACTCCAGGCCAAGGGCGATCCTCATGACCGCAATGCGGCGTAAACGGCCACGGCAAAAGTCAGTCCCCCCAGCACGGCGAGATCGGCAGCCGTCAGGCGCTGCCTCAGGATGCCCAGGCGTTCCGGCCCGCGCACGGTCTGCCCTTCCTCCAGCCACTGGCGCCAGCGGCGGCCGGGCGGCGCCTGTTCGATGTAGTGCAGCACCAGCATCAGCCTGACTGCGATCCGACTGCGATCGATGCCCAGAAAGGCCAGAGGCCCCATCAGGCCATGCAGCCCGCTTAGCAAGCCCTCCACCCCGGTGCTCTCGAGCAGCAGCGCCAGGGCGGCCAGCATCACCAGCAGTCGAAGGACATGCTCGGCGCCAAGCCGAAAGCCTTCCACGGTAGGGCTCAAGCCGCCCAGCGCAGGCAGGAGATACACACCGGGGGTGGCGAGAGCGAACAGCAGCAGCAGAGAGACGATCAGCCAACGGGCGCGCCTGAGTAGGAGACCCAGTCGGGCGCGAGCAAACCCAGCCGCCAAGGCGATCACGATGGCGCTGGCCAGGCCGAGCCAGATCAGCGGCAGCAGTTGCGAGAACATGACCGCCTCGCCCCAGGCCAGGAGCCGAACCGACGGATGCAGCATGGGTGAAGGGAGAACGACGGAGGGCGGACGCCCTCCGTCACGCGTTTCAGCTCAGTTTGGCAAGCATGCCCTGGGCCTTGGCCTGCTGCTCGGCATCGCCTTCCTTGAGCACCTCGGAAAGCAGTTCGCGGGCGCCTTCCTTGTCGCCCATCTCCTCATAGGCCTTGGCCAGTTCCAGCTTGGTCGCCACTTCGTCGCCCTCTGCCGGCGCCGCGGCGGCCGGTGCGCCCAGGTCAAGGCTGATGGCGCCAAGATCGAGCTTCGGCTCGACCGCGGCGGCGGGCTTGTCGGCCGGCGCGCCGATGTTGAAGTCGAAATCCAGGGCACTGGCACCGGCGATGGTCTTCTCCAGATCGATCACTTCGCTTGGCGCCTGGCTGGCTGGCGCGGACGCCCCCAGATCGAGATCGAAGTGCAAGCCGTCCTCGGCGGCCGGCGCGGCGGCCACTTCATCGAGTTTGATGTCCAGCTTCAGGTCCGCCGCAGCAGGGGCCGGCTTGGTGACATCCATCACCATGGTCGCCTCGGGATTGTAGGCGGCAGGCCGCGCCTCCTCGGGCTTCTTGAAATCCAG
>JADLGU010000034.1 GCA_020849155.1 Rhodocyclaceae bacterium
CCCCTGCCTCCCGCCGGCAGCTCCAGCCCGCAGTTCCAGCCGCAGCCCAAGCCCAAGCCCAAGCCCAAGCCCAAGCCCAAGCCCAAGCCCCGGCGGCCAGCCCCCGACAGACTTGGGCCGCGCCCCCGCTTTCTGGTACTATTCGTCAAGCCGAGTCCGAGACTCGGCTTTTTTGTGTGCCCCCAGCGGCCCAAAACCCCGGTCCGGCTTCCGGCCCGCCCGCCGCCCCGTGCCGCGGCCGGCCCTGAAGCCAGCTGAAGAACCCGACACTGGCTGACGCCACCCGAAGCGACTGACCGCAAGTGATCCGCCCATGACCCGTTCCGTCGATACCTGGCTGCTGCCCGAAGGCGTCAGCGATGTCCTGCCGGCCGAGGCCGCCCGCCTCGAGGCCCTGCGCCGCCGTCTCCTCGACTGCTGCGCCACCTGGGGTTATCAGCTCGTCATTCCGCCGCTCATGGAATACCTGGACTCCCTGCTCACGGGCTCCGGCCATGACCTCGACCTGATGACCTTCAAGATCACCGACCAGCTCTCCGGTCGCCTGATGGGCGTGCGCGCCGACATCACGCCGCAGGTGGCGCGCCTCGATGCGCACACGCTGAAGGTGGACGGGCCCGCGCGCTATTGCTATGCCGGCACTACGCTGAATACGCGTCCCGCCGCGCTCGCCGCGTCGCGCTGTCCGGTGCAGGTCGGCGCCGAGCTCTATGGCTATGAGGGCGTCGCCGGCGACATCGAGATCCTGCGTCTGATGCTGGAGACGCTGGCGCTGGCCGGTTGCCGCGACGTGCAGCTCGACCTTGGTCACGTTGCGCTGTTCCGCGGGCTGGCGCGCGTCGCCGGCATCGGCGGTGCCGACGAGGCCGCGCTGTTCGACATCTATCAGCGCAAGGCCGTCGCCGATCTTCAGGAATTCCTGGCCGCGCGCGAACTGGCGCCGGAGCACGTCGAACGGTTCCAGGGCTTGCTGCGTTTGTCCGGTGGCATCGAGGTGCTGGCGCGCGCGCGCGGTCTGCTCGGCGGCCTCGCGCCCGACATCGACGCGGCGCTCGATGCGCTGGCGGCGGTGGCGCATGCGCTCGCTGATTCGCATCGCGAGGTCGGGCTCTATTTCGATCTCACCGAGTTGCGCGGTTATCACTATCACACCGGCCTGGTGTTCGCGGCCTATATGCCGGGCCTGCGCGCCGAGCTCGCCAAGGGCGGTCGCTACGATCGCGTCGGCGAGGCCTTCGGTCGCGCGCGTCCGGCCACCGGTTTCAGTGCTGATTTGAAAACGCTGCTGGCCTGCAACGATGCGCAGGCGCCTTCGGCGTTGATCCTGGCGCCGGCCGGTGACGAGCCGGCGCTGCGCGGCGCCATCGCGGCGTTGCGCGCCACCGGCGAGCGTTTGCGTCAGGCGCTGCCCGGCGAGGTGGTGGATGCGCGCGCGCTCGGCATCAGCCGCGAGCTGCGCCAGGTCGACGGCAAGTGGCAAGTGGTCACGATTTAAAAACTCGCGCCGCCGGCATCCCTGCAAAGGATGTCATCCCGCCGGGGCCGTCATCCCCGCCGGGGCCGTCATCCCCGCCGGGGCCGTCAGCCCCGCCGGGGCCGTCATCCCCGCGCAAGCGGGGATCTCCGGAGATTCCCGCCTGCGCGGGAATGACAGCGGCGCGAAGGAATGACGGACGACGGACTTTGAGATTTCCGCCTGCGCGGGAATGACATGAACCTGGTAATTCGAGAGCAGACATGGGCAAGAACGTAGTCGTACTCGGCACCCAGTGGGGTGATGAGGGCAAGGGCAAGATCGTGGACCTGCTGACGGACAACGCGTCCGCGGTGGTGCGTTTCCAGGGCGGCCACAATGCCGGCCACCCGCTCTGGGTGAACGGCGAGAAGACGGTGTTGCACCTGATTCCCTCCGGCATCCTGCGCGAGAACGTGCTGTGCCTGATCGGCAATGGCGTGGTGCTGGCGCCCGACGCGCTGCTGCGCGAGATCGCCGGCCTCGAGGCCAAGGGCGTGAATCCGCGCGCGCGCCTCAAGGTGTCCGCCGCCTGCCCGCTGATCCTGCCCTATCACGCCGCGCTGGATAAAGCGCGCGAAGTGGCGCGCGGCAGCGCCAAGATCGGCACCACCGGCCGCGGCATCGGCCCCGCCTATGAAGACAAGGTCGCGCGTCGCGGCCTGCGCCTGGGCGATCTGTTCCGCCGCGAAACCCTGGCCGCGCGCCTCGGCGAAGTGCTCGACTACCACAATTTCCAGCTCAAGAATTACTACAAGGCCGACATCGTCGACTTCCAGAAGACGCTGGACGACGCGCTCAGCTGGGCCGACCAGCTCAAGGAACTCGTCGCCGATGTGCCGACGCTCCTGCATGACTTCCGTCGCGCCGGAAAGGACATCATGTTCGAAGGCGCGCAGGGCTCGCTGCTCGACATCGATCACGGCACTTACCCGTATGTGACGTCGTCCAACACCACCGCCGGCGGCACGTCGACCGGCTCCGGTTTCGGCCCGCTTTACCTGGATTACATCCTCGGCATCACCAAGGCCTACACCACGCGTGTCGGCTCCGGTCCCTTCCCGACCGAGCTGATCTATGACGCCACCAACGACGTCGGCGACGCCGTCGGCAAGCACCTCGGCACCGTC
>JADLGU010000035.1 GCA_020849155.1 Rhodocyclaceae bacterium
CCCTTGCTCGAGGCGGCGTTGGCGGCCGGATCGACCTGGTACTTGACCTTGGGCGGATCGCCGACGGAGACGCTGGCTGTCACGTTGATCATGATGGCCAGCGAGGTGGACACCTTGCCCCAGCAGATCGCCGCCGGCAGGGTGACTTCGTCTCCCAGGCCGGCCTCCTTGTACTTGCCGGCAAGGGTGGCGAGGATCTGCTCGCCGACCTGCTGGCCGGCGCCGAAGGCGATGTGGCCGCTCTTCGGCAGCGGCGTGCCCTGCGCGTCGCCGACGACGAAGAGGTTCTTGTCCTTGCTGCTCTGGAAGGTGGGCAGCTCGATGGCGGCGAAGCGCTCGCCGAGGCCGGCCTGGCGGATCAGTCCGGGCGCGCGCATCGGCAGGATGATGTTGGCGTGGTGGAAGGGGATGTCTCCCTTGCTGGTCGCCAGCACCTTCCTGCCGGCATCGATGGATTTCGGATCGGCCTCGTTGATGTACTCGATCTGCGCCCCGTACATCTCGCGCATGACCGTCAGCATCGGCTTGGCCAGCGGCGGCGGCATCGGGCCCTTGTTGGCGTCGACGACGATGATCTTGCCCTTGGTGCCCTTCTCCTTCATGCGCTGGGCGATCAGGCAGGCACGCTCGTAGGGCGCCGGCGGGCAGCGGTAGGGCGGCTTCGGCACGGTGATGAGATAGTGGCCGCCCTGCTCGAGGAAGGCGGCGACCTGGCGCTGCACCGCCATCTGCTCGAAGGCGCGGAAGCCGACGGGGAACTGTTCCCGCGCGGCCGCATAGCCCGGCAGCGTCTCTTCCATGTATTCCAGGCCGGTGGCCAGCACGAGGAAGTCGTAGGGAATGCTTTGCGTGGACGTTTTGACCATGCGTCCGGCGCGGTCGATGTCGAGGACGCGGTCCTGGACGCGGCGCACGCCGAGCGAGTCGATGACGCCATAGCTGCGCTGGAAGTCGCCGGCGGGCCTGAATCCCGCGATGTAGAGGATGCTGAGCGGACAGGACATGAAGCCGTCGTTGGGCTCGATCATCGTGATGTCGACCTTGCCGCTGGCGGCCAGCGCGCGCACCGCGCCCAGTCCGCCCCAGCCGCCGCCGACCACCACCACGCGCGGCCGCGCGGCGCTGCTCCCCGAACCGGCGCAACCCATGACGGAGACCGCGGCTGCGGCAGCCATCCCCTTCAGCAGCGCGCGGCGCTTGACCGAATCCAAGTGTTCCATCTCCCCTCCCTCGATTAGCAATTGCCGTTGTACCCGGGCCAAGACTAGGCAGAAGCGGTTTCAGCGCTGTTACAGGGAAGCCCGGTTTGTTTCAAGTTGTTTCAAGCCGGATGGCATCCGCCCGTCGAATATCGGAAAACCGGACGGGCCTATTTCTTGGATGGCGCGCCGCGCCCGACCTTGATCTGGTAGATGCCGTGGCAGGCATTGCACTTCTGCAGCAGCTCGTTCATTTGCACCAGCGTGTGCTTCGGATCGGCGAGAGATTCCGCGTCGAGGGCCATCAGGTCGAAGGTGGTGTGCACGCCGCCGGCGAGGACCTTGAATTCCTCCGGCAGCTTGGCCACCGTCTTCGGCGGGATCTCGTTGGCGGCGCCGCTGCCCATGCTGCGGGCGGCGCGGGCGATCTCCTTCATGTCCTCGCGCGTGATGGCGTCCGTGATGGTCTGCAGCACGGCGAGGAAGTTGCGCATCTCCAGGAGGACCAGGTGGCGCTCCTCGTCGAGCAGGACCAGCGGCGCGCGCTGGTCGGCCGGCTTGGCCGGCCCGGCGGCGGCAACGGGGGCGGCGGCGAGCAGGGCGCAGAGCGCCGCGGCAACAATGTGCTTTTGCATTTTCATCATGATCTGGAATCGTGCGGGATCAGGCGATCGTCGCCTCGGCGCGGGCCTTGTCGCCCTTGTTGTCCTCCCAGGCGACCGTCAGCCTGTCGCCGGGCTTGGCGTCCTTGACGCGGAAACCGATCACCGGGTTCTTGGAGATCGCCGGGCCGCACTGCATGCTGAGCACCGGCCTGTCGTTCAGCGACGCCGTGACGGTCTGGATGAAATGGGCCGGAAAAGCCTGGCCGCTGCGCGGATCCTTGCGCTGGCCGGTTTCCATCGGGTGCATCATCAGCACGAAGACGTGGGCGCTGCCGTCGACCATCCTGGTGCGGATCTTCATGGGTTCTGCCATATTCGTTTCCTCGCTTTGCCTCAGCCGCCGCAGCCGCCGATGGTCACTTTGATCTCGCGGCTGGCGATGTAGTGCTTGCCGCCGGCCCTGACCACCACCTTGACGGCGGAGGTCTGGCCCATCTTGAAACGGGTGTTGAGATACCCCTCGGTACCGCCGGCGAACTCCGCCTGCGCCATCAGCGGGAAAGGGTTCTTCTCCGCCAGCAGGACGATGGATTCGGCGCCCGGCAGGCGGCAGGTCACCTCGATCGGGATCACGGCGCCGTTCTCGGCCACTTCCGGCGCCTTGATGTGGATGTCGGCGCTTTCCGCGGCGCCCGCCGCGCCGATGTGCTTCAGCGCGTCGGCGAGGCTCTTCGACTCGAAGGCCGCCTTGTTCCATTCCGCTGCGTGCGCACGTGACGGCCGCAGCAGTCCCGCCGCGAGGGCGCAGGCGAGCACGCCGCCGGCGCCGCCGCCCTTCAATATCAACCTGCGTAGCTGATTCACTCGTTCATTGCTCCAGAAAATCCCCGGCTAACGGGCCGAGGGAACCGAGACCGGATAGCCGTTGGACAGCACGGTCATGAAGACCTCGAGGTCGGCGTAGGCCGGGTCGCCCGGCTTGAGCGCCTGGGTGCGCATCTGGCCGTGGCAGCGCGCGAAGCGCTCCTGGATCGACTCCAGGGCGCCGACCGGCGTGCGGTAGGTCGGGTAGTGCGCCGCGTCGCCGAAGGGCGTGGTCGGCGTCTCGCCGCGCAGCTTGTGGCCCATGATGCTGCCGGGCACGTGGCAGGAGGCGCAGGCGAAGTTGAGCTGGCCGGTCTTGCGGTAGAAGAGTTCCTCGCCGCGGCGATAGGCCTGCATCACG
>JADLGU010000036.1 GCA_020849155.1 Rhodocyclaceae bacterium
CCACCCAGGGCGGCCAGTTCGCCACGTCGTCCGGTATCGCGGAAGAAACCGTCCAGCGTCTGCTCGACCTGGGCCAGATTGGTCAGGATTTCACGCGCCACCTGGCTCATCATCAGGCGTTCCTGGGCGCGCCGCGACATTTCGTCGAGAGAAGGCGTGGTCAGGTCGGCCAGCGGCTCGCCGCGCATCAGCGCTTCCAGGCGGCCAATGACGGTATCCACCTGCTGGGGGAGGTCGGTGCCGAGCTGCTCGTAGTTTTCCAAGGCGTTTTCTGCCAGCAGCAGTGCCGTGGCGATTTCCATCGCCGCCGCATCGCCCTGCTTGAGCGGATCCTTGCGCAGCCATTGGGCGATCTGGGCGACGCTGGCCAACAGGCGCGCCAGGTCGCTGTTGATCTTGTCGCCGCCCTTGCCAGACAGGGCTACGGCGTTATCATGGAACTGAGGCAGGGCCACCGCCGCGCCGGCGCAAAACTTGTTCCAGGCCTCCTTGGCGGCGGACAGGGTCTCGCGCATGGCCCGCAGTACCGGCCGCAGCGGCTCGATGTCATGGGTGTCGGTCGGCACCAGGGTGTTGAGCTGATAGGCTTCCTTGACTTTGCGCACCTGTTCGCCGCCGCCCTGGGCCACGGCAACGAAATACAAGGCGTCGCGCATCAGCCGCTCGGCCACTGTCTTGGAGCCTTCCAGCAGACGACGCATCTGCAGGTCGATGCGGGCGCACAGTTTCTTGACGTGGAAATCGACGCTCACCTGCCGGTTCGCCAGCGCGTCGAGCAGAGCCAGCGTGACCCACCAGAAGGCCCGCGCCGCCGGCAGCGCCTGGGTCGCTTCGATGGCCGCCACCGCCTCGCGCATCTCGACCACACCGCCAAGATCCTCGGCATTGCGCAGCCAGCGTAGGAAACCTCGCTCGAAGCGCGCCCGCTCGGCCTTCAATCGCGCGGCAGTGGCTCCCTCGGTCAGCGACGGCGAATCATCGGTACGCCGCGGCGGCCGCAGGGACAGATCGGGATAGAACAGGTCGCTCGAAGCGATGCGATCGGCGCCCCGCGACGCCATCATGTCCCGATACACCGGCAGCAGCTTGAGCGTCTGGTTGGGCATGCCGCTGGCCACTTCGTCCAGGTAGTGGCGAATAGCCGTCAGCGCCCGCTGGGCGAGTTCGCCGACCGTCGCAGTGGCTGCCACCTTGCCGCTTTCCACCTCGGCAAGCAGTTGCTCCAGGGTTTCCGAACACTGGGTGACGCCATCCAGTCCGACGATCGACAACGCGCCGTGGGCCTGGTGCAGATGGGTGCGGGCGAACTTGAGCTGGGCCGAATCGGCCGGATTCTCGGCAAACTTGCCGAGCGCATCGTGAGCGCGCCCCAGGGCGAGATCGATTTCGCCCTTGACCCAGGACAGCGGGCCGAGATCGAGTTCGGTGGTGGCAGCCATCAAATATCGCCCGGAAAAGCCCGCGTTAAACCTTGAAGCCCGACACCGAGCCCTTCAGTTCGACCGCCAGTTCGGCCAACTGTCCAATCGACACGGCGGTCTGCTTGGTGCCGACCGTGGTCTGCTCGGTGACGCGCAGTATGCCCTGCATGTTCTGCGCCACCCGGGTGGCGGTCTCGGCTTGCTGCTGGGTGGCGGAGGAGATCGATTCGATCAGCGAGGCCAGGTTTGTCGACACCGAGGAGATCTCCTGCAGCGCCTGGCCGGCGGCGTCGGACAGCTTGGCGCCGTCCACCACCCCCCGCGTCGAGTTTTCCATGGCGGACACCGCGTCCTGAGTGTCGGTCTGAATCGTCTTGACGATCGCCGCGATCTGCTTCGTCGCCTCGCCGGAGCGTTCGGCCAGACGCTGCACTTCCTCGGCGACCACCGTGAAGCCGCGGCCCGCTTCGCCGGCGGATGCCGCCTGGATGGCGGCATTCAGCGCCAGCACGTTGGTCTGTTCGGTAATGTCCGAGATCAGTTCCACGATCTCGCCGATCTCCTGCGAGGATTCGCCCAGGCGCTTGATCCGCTTCGAGGTTTCCTGGATCTGTTCGCGGATTTCGTTCATGCCCTTGATGGAGTTCTCCACCGCCTCGGCGCCCTTCTGGGCGGCATCCAGCGACTGGCGCGCCACCTGGGCCGATTCCATCGCCTCGCTCGATACCTGGTTCATCGATTTCGCCATGTCGAGGACGTTGTCGCCAGCCTGCTTGATCTCGCGCGACTGGCGTTCCGTCGCCACCAGCAGCTCGTTGGACGTCCTCTGGGCGGCCTCGGATGCTGCCGCCACGCGGCCGGCGGCGTCGTTGATGCGCCGCACCAGCACACCGAGTTCCTCAATCGTATAGTTCACCGAGTCGGCGATGGCGCCGGTAATGTCCTCGGTCACCGTGGCGCGCACCGTCAGGTCGCCGTCAGCCAGGTCGCCCATCTCGTTCATCAGTCGCAGAATGGCTTCCTGGCTGGCGTTCTTGGACGTCTCGGCTTCATGCCGCTGCCGTTCCGCCTGTTCCCGCCGCATGGCCGAGTCGTCGTTGAAGACCTTGGCCATCAGGGCCAGGGTGCCGATGGCCAGGAAGGCGAATATCGAAATCACCCAGGTGTTGGTGGCCCGCCCGGCGATCTCGGCGGCATAGGCGTTGGCCAGGTCGGTGGTCGCCTTGAGCAGGGGGCCGCTGTCACGGAAGATCCGGCTGCCGGCCTGCTTGGCCTGCACCAGGCGCTGCATGTTGCCGAGGATGCCGGCCACGGCCTCCTGGTATTCCTTGAAGGCGGTATCCAGCTCGACCAGCTTTTCCTTGGTCTCGGCATCGGTCGCCGGGTTGATGCGCATCGCCTCGGAGCCCCTGGTCAGGGCGCCCAGCACGTCGCGGAAGGTATTGGTGTCCTTGCCCAGCAGGAAGGCCACTTCGGGATCGATGGCGTCGGCCACCAGCAGCGAGTTGGCGTTCTTGGCCAGGCGCTGGGTCAGCATCACCAGCTGGTTGGCGGCGGCGATCTCCCGCGCCGAGGCGCCGGTTTGCAGCTTCAGGGCGGCAACCTGCTCGGCCAGCTCCAGCAGCTGCGGGTTCTTGGTGTTGATGGTGGCCACCGATTTGCCGAGCTGCTGCAGGTTCTTTTCCTGCTCCAGCACCTGGGCGGTGTTCTTCTCGTTCTTGTCCCACTCGTTGGTCAGTGCCTGCAGGGCCGGCTGGGTGGTGTCCGGGCTGGGCGGCACGCTGATTTCCTCGATCACCCCTCCCTGGGAGACGCGCTCGAGCAGTATGGCGAAGTTGCTGCGGCTCTCTTTCAGTTCGGCGAACGCCGCGGCGTTGCCCTGCAGGGCCTGCTGGGCCGACTTGGCGATGGCCTGGGACAGCATGCGCATCTGGCCGGCCGCCGAAGTATAGGCCGTACCGTAAGTGGCAGTGCGGTTGTCCATCCAGGCCGACACGGCGACGATGAACAGGAAGAACACGAACATACCGCCGAGCAGCTGGAGCTGGGTGCCGACCGGCTTGTCGCCGATGCCGGGCAGCTTGAAGCGGCCGCCGCGCACCGTCGCCTGCTGCAGATTGTCCATGATGGTGCTCTGCGAGGTGTCCTCTGCGGGACCCGTCTGGCCGGTCAGGAAGGAAGGGAGCTTGAGTGCCATGCTGATGTCTCCGTTAATGCAGCGTCTGTGGTATGACGGATCTCGCCTCTGTCACGACAGGCCGATGTCGAGGAAATCGGGCTGGCCGAGCAGGTTCCTTAAATTCAACCGTTTCCAGGTGTTGCCCTGGGCATCGCCGTACTGTTCGCCCACCCAGGGCCGCGCGTCCGTCCCGCCCGCCTGCGACGTCATCTGTTCCGGGTTGCGCAACCCCAGGGTGCGGTTGACCAGCAGCGCGCTGTTGATGCCGAAGCGCCCGCCGACGATCAGCAGGCGGCTGTCGGCGTTCTGCGGGGTGGCCTCGCCACCCTGGAAGGCCGAGAAGTCCACCACGCTGTAGAGGGTGCCGCGGATATTGGCCACGCCGCAGAACCATGGCTTGGTCAGCGGCACGCTGGTCAGCGGCAGCATCGGCACGATCTCGCTGGAATCGGAGAGATCGAGCAGCCAGTAGTCGCGGCCCGCCTGCACCCCCAGCATGGCGCGCGAACCCTCGCCGGCCCGGGCGCTGGTCAGGCGCTGGACCAGGCTTTCCTGGAACTCGCGCAGGCTGAGCTTCTTCTTGGCCATCGGCGGCGGATATCTCAGCCCAGGGCGGCGATCTTGTCCAGCAGCACTTTCGGCTCGATCGGCTTGACCAGGTAATCGTTGGCGCCCTGGCGCATGCCCCAGATCTTGTCCGTTTCCTGGCCCTTGCTGGTGCACATGACGACCGGAATGTGCTTGGTGGCCTCCTCGCGGGTGATGGTGCGGGTGGCCTGGTAGCCGTTCATGCCGGGCATGACCACGTCCATGAGGATCAGGTCGGGCATCTCGGACTTGGACTTGGTGATGGCTTCCTCGCCGCTCTCGGCGGTGACGATGGCGTAGCCATTCTTGGCGAGCAGTTCGCTGAGCGCATGGCGCTCGGTGGGCGAATCGTCGACGATGAGTATCTTCTTGATGGGCATGGTCTTACCTCGCTACTTGCAAACACAAACTAGGAAACACGCTGCGGCACATGCGCAGCGACGGCCTTGAGCAGGCTGTCTTTGGTGAACGGCTTGGTCAGGTACTCGTCGGAGCCGACCATGCGGCCGCGCGCCCGGTCGAAGAGGCCGTCCTTGGAGGACAGCATGATCACCGGGGTCACGCCGAAGCGCGGGTTCTTCTTGATGAGGGCGCAGGTCTGATAGCCATCGAGGCGCGGCATCATGATGTCGCAGAAAATGATGTCGGGGTGATGGTCGGCGATTTTCGCCAGCGCGTCGAAGCCATCCTCCGCCAAGACCACCTGGCAGCCGGCCTGGACCAGGAATATTTCGGCGCTGCGGCGGATGGTGTTGCTGTCGTCGATCACCATCACCTTGACGCCGCTCAGATTGACTGCTTCCGCCACCTGCATTGCCTCCTCTCGCCG
>JADLGU010000037.1 GCA_020849155.1 Rhodocyclaceae bacterium
CGCGGGGTGGACGTGGTCTGGGCCAGCGCCGGCAGGGCCATGGCGGCGGCCAGCAGGGCGGCGGCGATCGTGGTCGATTTCATGCTTCTCTCCTTTGAAAGTTTGGATGTATGGGTCGAACCCATGGTCAGAATAACGCCCGCCCCCCGGCACCGGTTACGGCGGATTTGTAAAGACTGTAACAAAAGGTGTCAGGCGCCCCAGCTGGCCAGCAGGTCGATGCGGTCGCTGAACAGCGCGGCGACGCCCGAGTGCAGCAGCTGCAGCGCGTCCTCGGCGTCGTTCACGGTGTAGACCAGCAGCGGCACGCCGGCCTGGCGCGCCTCTTCGAGCAGGCGCCGGCCGAAATGCCGCCGGCCGCAGTGCAGGCTGACCGCGCCGAGCCGGCGCAGGCGCTTCGGCCAGTCGGCCGGCGGCGCCTCGACCAGCCAGCCCTGCGGCAATTCCGGCGCCGCCGCGCGGGCGGCCGCCAGCGCCTCGACGGAGAAGGAGGACAGCAGCGGCGGCGCGGCACCCTGCCAGAGCTCGCGCGCCAGGCCGGCGACCTTGCGCCCGGTCTCCGCTTCGGCGCCGGCAGAGGGCTTGATCTCGACGTTGGCGCGCAGCCCGAGGGCCAGGCAGAGCTCCGCCGCATCGGCGAAGGCCGGCAGCGGCTCGCCGGCATAGCGCACGCTGTGCCAGCCGCCGGCATCGAGCCGCGCCAGCTCGGCATCGCTGGTCTGGGCGACACGGCCGCGGCCATTGGTGGTGCGCTCGAGGGTCTCGTCGTGGATCAGCACCGGCGTGCCGTCGCCGGAGAGCATGACGTCGAACTCGACGGCGCGGCAGCCGAGCTCGGCGGCGAGGCGGATGCCCGCCAGGGTGTTCTCCGGCGCCAGGCTGCCGCCGCCGCGATGGGCGAAGCCGCGCGGGAAGTCCCAGCTCAACGGGCAACCGTGCCGTCGGTGGGCGCCGGCTGCAGCACGCTGTTGCCGCGCCGCACCGCGGTGTCGAGCGCCTCCTTGGCGGGCTTGAGGTTGGCCCACACGGCTTCCAGTTCCTCGTGCAGGATGGCGCGCACCCGGCTCATGCCGAACACCGTCTTGGGCTTGGCGGCCGAGGCGTATTTCTTGTCGGAGAGCCGCTGCACGGCCAGCCGCAGCACCTCCGGCGCCGGGCTGTCGCCCATCATCGACTCGGCGGCGGCCGGGGTCATCGGCAGGAAGCCGCTGCCGCGCACCCATTGCTTCTGCACCTCCGGCCGCAGCAGGAAGGCGACGAAGCGCGCCGCGGCGGCGTAATCGGGCTTCTTCTTGCCGGCCAGCGCCCACAGCACCGCGCCGTCGGGCAGCACCCGGCCCGGCGCGGCACCGCGCACGTCGTCGTAGTGCGGCAGGTCGGCGACGCCGAAATCGAAGGGCTTGCGCCGCGCCAGCTGGTGGTACAGCGAGGAGTCGCTGGTCAGCATGCCGCACTGGCCGGAGAGGAATTTATCGTCGGCCTCGCGGCCCGGCCCGAAGGTGCGGAAATAGAAGCTCTTGTGCCAGCTGGCGAGCAGCGCCACGTGCTTCACCTCCACCAGGTTGTTGAGCGCCAGGCCGGACTTGCCGCTGTTTTCGCCGTGGGCAATCGGCTCGCCGTGCTGGGTGGCCACGTTCTCCATGAGCACCCAGGCCGGGTTCGACGACGTGAACGGGCAGCGCCGGTCGACGTCGTAGATCTTGCCGGCCGTCTCCTGCAACTGCCACCAGGTGGCGGGCGGCTTGTTCGGATCGATTTTCGCCTTGCGAAAGGTGTCCTTGTTGTAGAACAGCACCGGCACCGACAGCGCCAGCGGCAGCGCCTGGATGCGGCCCTTGTTGTCGTCGACCACGTCGGCGACGACCGGAAAGAAGGCCGCGGCCTCGAGCTTTTCATTCGCATTGGCCATCACCTTGTGCAGGGGCAGCATGCGCGGATGGCCGGCGAAGAATTTCTGGTGCTCGTCGTCTTCCAGCAGGGCGAGATGCGGCAGCTGCTGCGGATCGGTGACCAGGCTCAGGTGCTGCAGGATCACCTTGTCGCCGCCGCTCTCGGCGTTGTAGCGGGCGACCAGTTCGACCAGCGCGGCGGCGGCCTCGCCGGTCATGGCGTGGCGGAAGACGATCTCGGCGGGCGCCGCCGGCTTGGCCGCCTGCGCGGCGGCGGCGAGGACGCAAGTGAAAAGCAGTACGACTCGACGCAACATGCGGAATCCAATTCAAGGTGGGAATTTCGGTATATTACGACCAAAGGAAGTCCCGGTGGGACACGCCCGAATCCGACAGATCATCCCCATGCCCGGCGCCCTCTCCCATATCCGCGTGCTCGACCTGTCCCGCGTCCTGGCCGGGCCGTGGTGCACCCAGAACCTGGCCGATCTCGGCGCCGAAGTCATCAAGGTGGAGAAGCCGGGCGGCGGCGACGACACCCGCGCCTGGGGGCCGCCCTGGCTGAAGGACAGCCAGGGCCGGGACACCGGCGAATCGGCCTATTACCTGTCGTGCAACCGCGGCAAGCAGTCGCTGGCCCTCGACATCGCCCATCCGGAGGGCGGCCGCATCGTGCGCGAACTGGCGCGCCACTGCGACGTGCTGGTGGAGAACTTCAAGGTCGGCGGCCTGGCCAGATACGGCCTCGACTGGGACAGCCTGCATGCCATCAACCCCCGCCTGATCTACTGCTCGATCACCGGCTTCGGCCAGGACGGCCCCTACGCCTCGCGCCCCGGCTACGACTTCATCGTGCAGGGCATGGGCGGGCTGATGAGCGTCACCGGGGAACCCGACGGTGCGCCCGGCGGCGGCCCGCAGAAGGTCGGCGTGGCGGTAGCGGATCTGTTCACCGGCATGTACGCCACCGTCGCCGTGCTGGCGGCACTGACTTTTCGCGAGCGAAGCGGCGCGGGCCAGCACATCGACCTGGCGCTGCTCGACGCCCAGGTGGCGATGCTGGCCAACCAGAACCTGAATTTCCTGGTCTCGGGCGAAGCGCCGCAGCGGCTCGGCAACGCCCATCCCAACATCGTGCCCTACCAGACCTTCGCCACGGCCGACGGCCACCTGATCCTCGCCATCGGCAACGACGCGCAGTTCCGCCGCTTCTGCGAACTGGCCGGCCTGCCGGCGCTGGCCGACGATCCGCGCTACGCCAGCAACCGCGGCCGGGTGGAGAACCGCGCCACGCTGGTCCCGCTGCTCGAGCCGCTGCTGCGCGGCCGCCGCACCGGCGAGTGGATCGATGCGCTGGAAGCCGCCGGCGTGCCCTGCGGCCCGATCAACCGGCTCGACGCGGTGTTCGACGACCCGCAGGTGAGGCATCGCGGCCTGCGTGTCGAAGCGCCGCACCCGAGCGCCGGTTGCGTGCCCCTGGTCGCCAGCCCGCTGCGGCTGTCAGCCAGCCCGGTGGCCTCCCCCACCGCGCCGCCCCTGCTGGGCCAGCACGGCAATGAAATCCTGAAGCGTCTGCTGGGCCTCGGCGAGGAAGAAATCGCCCGGCTGGCGGCGCAGGGCGTCATCGCCGGGCCGGCGTGATCTATTGCCTTGCCGCTCGGCGGGGCTTCCAGTAACATGCCCGGAGATTCATCCAATAAAAATCAAGAACAAGAACAATATCGAATGGCTCAACGATCCCGGCGAAGGACGGCGGCGGGAATGATCCGATAGAGAAAATGAACAAGTATCAGAGAATCGTCGTCATCATCACGGCGGTGAACATCGCCCTGATGTTGCTGTTTCCGCCCTTCCTCGACAATCCGCTGCGGCGCGGCGTGATGCCCAGCTTCGACGGCTTCTATCCGCTGTTCTCCGCCCTCGGCTACAAGCGGCTGCATACCTCGCTGCTGACCCTGGAAGTGATGTTCGTGGTCATCAACGGCATGGTCGCCTGGCTGCTGCTCGACCGCCGCACCGCCCATGGCGCGGTGCCGGAGTTCAACTACACCCGGGCCATCGGCCTGTTCGCGGCGGCCAACCTGGCGGTGATGGCGATGTTCCCGCCCTTCGAATCCTATTCCGGGCTGTCCAAGATCGCGGCGCCGAGCTTCGACGGCTTCTATTTCATCATCGGCGACAAGCGCAACCGGAGCATCTTCATTCCGGTGCTGTACTTCGAAGTCATCCTGGTCATCATCAACTGCCTGGTCGTCTGGCTGCTGTTCAACACCGTGCGCCGCAGCGAAGCGCTGGCCAAGGAGAAGATCCTGGCGCTGGCCGAGGAACTGCCGCCCGAGGCCCTGGCCGAGGTCTCGAAGACCCTGGGCTATCGCGCCCTGCACCCGGTCGGCGAGGCCGACGCCGCGGCGCAGCCGGGCGCGCCGCATCTCGGGATCGGCCCCGACCGGCGCAAGCGCCAGGACCCGCGCTATCGCGGGCCGGAGCGGCGCCAGGGCGGCGACCGGCGCCTGAAGATGCGCTCGGCCTGAGCCGGCGCGCCGATTGATTTCGCACGAAGACTGCTCTAGGCTTCAGGCCTGCAAGGCCTGAGGCTTCCTGAGGCTTCCCTTCCCCCTGCCGGAAGGAGTCCCAAGCCGTCCGGCCAGGGAGGATTCATGAATCGACAGCAGGCCATCGCCTTGTGGGTCGCGGCTGCCAACCTGGCCCTGGTCTTCGCCTTTCCGCCCTACGATTATCTGTCGCTCGCCCGCAACAACATCCCCACCTTCGGCGGCTTCCATTTCATCGGCGACCCGCCCCCCCACAGCCTGCTCAACGGCAACTTCCTGGCCCTGGAGATGATCGTCGTCCTGATCAACGCCGGCATCGCCTGGCTGCTGCTTCGGCCGGGCGAACAGGCGGAGGGACACCGCACCGGCCGCGGCCAGCGCGCCGTGCTCTGGCTGATGGCCGTGAACCTGGTGGCGGCGATCCTGTTCCCGCCCTTCGAGAACTACTACGCCATCACCAAGGCGGTGGTCCCTTCCTTCGACGGCTTCTACTTCCTCTTCGACGACAACGCCCAGCGCCAGATCGTCACCACCCTGCTCTACCTCGAGGTCGCCCTGGTGCTGATCAACGGCGGGCTGCTCTGGCTGTTCTTCGCCAAGCGGGAGAAAGACCCGCTCTCCGCCGAGGAGATGCGGGCGCTGGCCGAGTCGCTGCGCCAGCGCCGGCGCGACGGCTAAGCCCGCTCAATGCGCGAGCGGCTGCCAGCCGGGATGGTCGAAGTGGCTGGCGTACTTCTCCAGCGCGCCGCCCACCCTCAAGGCGCCGGCCTGGCGCTTGACCTTCTTCGCCTTGCCTTCCATCGCCTCGACGCCTTCCAGAATCTCGGCGATGACCAGGTGCAGCTGCGCGTCGGCCTTCGGGTCGAGCTTGCAGTTGGCGACGATGCCGTTCACCTCGCCGTTCACCTTCTTCGCCAGCGCGCCGTACTTGGCGGTGGAAAGCTTGTTTTCGTGGATCTCGTGGTGCACGGCATCGATGCTGTTGCGGATGTTTTCCATGCCTCTGCGCAGCGGCGCATCGGTTGCCCATTTCTTGCCGTTGTTCAGCTCCAGCTTCGCCGGCGCCGCGCCGTGGTCGTGTTTATGGGCGTCAGCGGCCAGACTGCCCGTGGCCAGTCCCAGCGCCAGACCGGCGGCGGTCAGCAGTTTCCAGATTCCCTTCATTGCGTTCATGGTGTCTCCTGATTAATCAATTGCCCGAATTGGCAATTGCAGTATCCAGGATGCCCCTTAAAGAAAGCTTAAGCGGCGGGGAATGTCACTTCGACCCGCAGGCCGCGGCCGCCCGGTCCTTCGCCGAGCACGACGGTCGCGCGGTGCAGATCGGCGATGCGTCGGACGATGGACAGACCGAGGCCGCTGCCGTCCTCGCCGCTGCCGAGCAAGCGGTGGAAGCGCTCGCACACCTTGCCGCGCTCCGCCTCGGGAATGCCCGGCCCGCTGTCGACGACTGCCAGAGACGCGCCCCCGCTCGTGCGGCCCACCGAAACTTCCACCTCGCCCCCTGAAGGCGTGTAGCGCACGGCATTGTCGAGCAGGTTGCGCAGCAGCACGGCGAGCAGCACGGCATCGCCCGCAACCGGCGTCGCCTCCCCCGGCGCAAGGCCCATCTCGACGCCCTTGGCGGCCGCGGCCGGCGCGAGTTCGGCGACGCCCTGCCGCGCCAGTTCATGCAGGTCGACTGGCTGTCCGGTCGGCAGCGCCGTCTGCGGATCGAGCCGCGCCAGCACCAGCAGCTGCTCGACCAGGCGGGAAGCGCGGTCGGTTCCCGCAACGACATTGGCCAGCGCACGGCTGCGTTCCGCTTCGCCCGTCGCGCCGAGCGCCACCTGCGCCTGGGTCTTCACGGCAGCCAGCGGCGTGCGCAGCTCGTGGGCGGCATCGGCGGTGAAGCGCCGTTCCTGCTCGAGCGAATCCTTCAGGCGGCCGAACAGCGCGTTGAGCGCGGCGACGAGGGGCAGCACCTCGCGCGGCGAGCGGCCGGGGTCGAGGGGCGCGAGATTGTCGGGATCGCGCCGCGCCACCTCGCGCGCCACGCCCGCCAGCGGCGCCAGCCCCGCCCCCACCGCCAGCCAGACCAGCAGCGCGAGCGCCGGCAGGGCGAAGTACAGC
>JADLGU010000038.1 GCA_020849155.1 Rhodocyclaceae bacterium
CCTGCGAGAAATCCTGTGCCTGCACCACCTGCCACGTCATCGTCCGCGAGGGTTTCGACGGCCTGGCCGAGGCCGAGGAAAAGGAGGAGGACCTGCTCGACAAGGCCTGGGGCCTGGAACCGCACTCACGGCTGTCCTGCCAGGCGCTGGTGACGCAGACGCCGCTGGTCGTGGAAATCCCGAAATACACCATCAACATGGTGAGCGAGGGCCACAAGAAATGAAATGGACCGACATCAGCGACATCGCCATCGAGCTGGTCGAGGCCCATCCCGACGTCGACCCTACGCGCGTCAATTTCGTCGACCTGATGAACTGGGTGCGGGCGCTGCCCGGTTTCGACGACGACCCGAAGCACTGCGGCGAAAAGATTCTCGAAGCGATCCAGGCGGCCTGGATAGAGGAAAAAGAGTGAACCGCGACGAAGGCGGCGTCCAGCGCAACGTGCTCGGCGGCCCGCTCGGCGTCTGCAGCGAGCAGCCGGTGACCGGCTTCTACCGAACCGGCTGCTGCGACACCGGCCCCGACGACCTCGGCCGCCACACCGTCTGCATCGTCGCCAGCGAGGATTTCCTAGCCTTCTCCAAGGCCCGCGGCAACGACCTGTCGACGCCGCGGCCGGAATTCGACTTCCCGGGCGTGCTACCGGGCCAGCGCTGGTGCCTGTGCGCGGCGCGCTGGAAGGAAGCCCTCAAGGCCGGCATGGCCCCCAAGGTGGTGCTCGACGCCACCAACGAGGCGACCCTCGACCTCGTCTCGCTCGAAGAGCTCAAGCGCCACGCCGCAGACCTGCATTGAAGCGGGCCCGCCGGAGGCATCAGCGCGGCATCTGTTCCGTCACCGCTGAACGGCTGGTGATGCGCGGCGCCCGGGAGATGCGTTCGCGCCGGTGCAGCAGCCCCTGCAGCCGATCGGCCCGCTCGATGCTGCAGCTCATTTTTCCCTGAGCCGGAAAATCCTTGTCGTGCTGGACGAGGGCGTCCGTGCGCGGCTGTCCCTTGGTGTAGGTGGTCTCGTATTCGGCTCGCCCGTGCAACACCGCGCCTTCGCCCGTTTCGAGGTCGGGGACAAGCAGCGCCATCGTTTGGGTGGCGCGGATGTTGCCTGCGCTCTTGAAGATGCCGTCGCCGACGTATTCCGTCCAGGAAAGCCTCCGTGTCCGCGGAGCGTATTCGAGGAAGCCGGCCTTGCCGCCCCGGTGGGCGACATCGGGCATGCCGGCCGGGCTGAGGCTGCCGAGAAAGCTCGTTTCGGCGCGGGCAAGCAGGGCGATCAGCCAGGGGTCGTCCGGCGCGACCGGTTGGCGCGCCGCCGGCCCCACGCGCAGCGCCGGCTCGAGCGCGACCGAGGGCGCCATGTATTTCCTGCACAAGGTGAAGCATTCCGTGGCGTGCAGTTCAGGCCCCATCGCCCCGAGCCGAAGGAATCCGTTGATGCGCCCCCGGCGCGCCAGGCCGAGATGGATGGCCAGGCCGCCGCAGGGGGCCGGCAGGGAGAGGTGCATTGCCGCCGCCGCCGGCAAGCCCAGTCGCAGTTCGGTTTGCTCGTCGATGCGCACGAGCGGGGGGCTGCCGGATAGCACGATGAAACCCAGTCCGCCGTCGGCTTCGGGCGTGGCGAGCACGATCAGATCGGCGCCGCGGGCGAAGTCCGCCACCGGCCCGACCCAATCGGCGAGTTTCTGCGCCACGTGGCGCGTGCCGGCTTCGGCCTGCGCGGCGATCTGGCCGGGGTGGTAGTCGAGCGGCTTCACTTCGCCACCACGTCCTCGTGCAGGCAGAGGATGTTGCCCTCGGTATCGTTGAACCAGGCCGCCTTTTCCGAGCCGAGCACGCAGACGTGGCCGACGGTCTTGAAGCCGGGCAGGTCGTAATCGTGAAACTTCACGCCGCGCGACTCCAGGTCGCGGATCTCGGTCACGATGTCGCCGACCCTGAAGCTCACTGCGGTGTGCTCGGCCTTGGTCCCTTCCGGCTTCGGGAACAGCGCCAGGACCGAACCGCCGTTGCAGTTGAACAGGAACTTGCCGTCGGCCTGCAGGCCGGCGGCAGCGAGCCCGAGCGCCTTGCCGTAGAAGTCGCAGGCGCGGCCGAGATCCTTCACCGGGAGAATGGTCGTCATCGGGGATTGCGTCAGCATGGCCGTTCTCCTCAAGGATGCGCCGGCTGGGACTTGGCGTAGTCGATCATCCCCTGGAAGTCGACGACCACGGCCGGTTCGCTGCCGACCACCCAGGCATCGTGTCCGGACGGCAGCAGGGACACGTCGCCCGCATTGCAGTCCAGCACCGCGCCGTCATCCATCAGTATCCTCAGCGTTCCCGAGACGTGGTACTGGAAATGCGGGGCTTCGCAGCTCTTGGTCTTGGCGATCGGCTGCACCGAGGTGGACCATTTCCAGCCCGGCTCGAACACCGCGCGGCCGATGGTCGCGCCGCCGATGTTGATGAGTTCAAGCCTGCCTTTGGGGAATTCCCGGACTTCGTCGGGCTTGCGGAAATCCTTGTGTTCGGCCTTTTCCATGACGAACCTCCTATCCATGTCTGCAGGTCGCCGGCTCGAGTAAGCCGGCTTGTGGTCATTTGTAATCCCGGCGGGCTAAAACGGAAATACGTAGCCCTACGTAAGTGGAGGTCAATAGGGAATCCCGGCAGGCAGGCTGCGGATACGTCTTGCCGATCGGCAAGGCGGCTGCTATAGATGAATAGTCGTCTCTTCGACGGGGCGTGATCATGCTCCATCCCTTTCAGCCGGCCGCCTCGGCCAGCCGCCTTTCCAGCCGGGAGTTGCGCAAGGTGCTCGATACCCTGCACGCGCTGGGGGATGCCTGTGCCGGCAGCGACGATCTGGCCAGTCGCGGCATCGAATGCCTGCCCGGGCTGATCGGCTCCGACCTCACCACCCTGGTCGTCTGCGACGTCGACAGCGGGCATCGCCTCGTCAAGCCCGAGGGGTTGCTCCCACGCGAGATGAGCGAGGTTTTCGACCGCTACTTCCGTCAGCATCCCCTGGTGCGCGCGCACGGCCGCAACCCCCATGCGGTCACCGCGCGCCTCGCAGACCTCGTTTCACAGTCTGAATTCCACCGTCAGCCGCTCTACAACGAGTATTACCGGCCGATCCGCATCGAGCATGCGATGGCGATGCCGATCCATGTCGACCAGCGGTTCCTGGTGAGCTTCGTCTTCAACCGCGAGCGGAGGGCATTCAGCGACCGGGAGCGGGACCTTGCCGAGCTGTTGCGACCGCATGTCGCCAACCTCTATCGATACAGCGTTGCGCTGGACCGGATGACGGCTTTGCCGCGGGATGTCTCGACGCAGCGCGCCGCCCTGCCGCTGACGCGGCGCGAACGGGAGGTGCTCGATTGGGTTGCGGCTGGCAAGACAAACCGCGACGTGGCCGCGATTCTCGGCGCCAGCCCGCGTACTGTGGAAAAACACCTCGAACGCATCTACGAGAAGCTCGGCGTGGAAACCCGAATCGCCGCGGTCATGCGGGCGGCCGGCAGAGGTAGTTCCCGGAACTGAGGCGACCGTACCTCAATCCAGCGCGTGCGACACCAGCCCGTCGGCCAGCTTGGGCTCGAACCAGGTGGACTTCGGCGGCATCACCTCGCCGGCGTCGGCCACCGACATCAGGTCCTCCATGTCCGTCGCGTGCAGGGCGAAGGCGGCGGCCATCTCGCCGCTGTCGACGCGCCGCTCCAGTTCCTCCAGGCCGCGGATGCCGCCGACGAAGTCGATGCGCTTGTCGCGGCGCAGGTCCTTGATGCCGAGCACCGGGCCGAGCAGGTTGTCGGAGAGCAGGCTGACGTCGAGGCGGGCCACCGGATCGTCATAGGGGATCAGGTGCGGGTGGATGGTGAGGCGATACCACTGGCCAGGCAGATACAGGCTGAACTCGCCGCGCTGCGACGGCCGGAAGCGCGGCGCGCTGATGGAGACGACGAAACGCTCGGTCAGCCGCGCCAGGAAGCCCATGGTGCTGAGGCCGTTGAGGTCCTTCACCACCCGGTTGTAGTCCATGATGCGCATCTGACTGTGCGGGAAGATCACCGCGAGGAAGTAGTTGTAGTCCTCCTCGCCGCTGTGGTGCGAGTTCTTCGCGTGGCGCGCCGCGGCGACGCGCGAGGCGGCGGCCGAACGGTGGTGGCCGTCGGCGATGTAGAGCGCATGCATGGCGTCGAAGGAAAAAGTCAGTCTCCGCAGCACGGCGTCGTCGCGGATCGCCCAGAGGGTGTGGCGGATGCCGTCGTCGGCCGTCACATCGGCGTCGGGCGCGCCGGCCGAGGCCTCGGCCAGAATGGCGTCGACTTCCGGCGCGTCGGGGTGGGCCAGCAGCACCGGGCCGGTCTGGGCGTTGAGCGCCTCGATCTGGCGCACCCGGTCGTCCTCCTTGTCGGGGCGGGTGAACTCGTGCTTGCGGATGCGGTTGCTGTCGTAGTCGGCCACCGAGGCGGCGGCGACCAGGCCGGTCTGCACGTGCTCGCCCATGGTCAGGCGGTAGGCGTAGTAGCAGGGCGCCTCGTCCTGCTTCAGCACGGCCTCCCGCAGCATGCGGTCGAAGTTCTGGCGCGACTTGGCGTACACCTGCGGCGAGTAATGGTCGATCTCGGGCGGCAGGTCGATCTCGGCCTTGGAGATGTGCAGGAAGCTGTTCG
>JADLGU010000039.1 GCA_020849155.1 Rhodocyclaceae bacterium
ATCGAGGCGCCGACTTCGCCCAGCGGCGAGGTGGGCGAGTGCTGCGCGCCGGTCATGCCGTAGGAGTGGTTGTCGTAGACGATCAGCGTCATGTCGAGGTTGCGCCGCGCGGCATGGATGAAGTGGTGGCCGCCGCTGGAGAAGATGTCGCCGTCGCCGGCGGCCAGCACCACGGTGAGGTCGGGCCGCGCCATCTTCAGGCCGGAGGCGAAGGCCAGCGAGCGGCCGTGGGTGGTGTGCACGGTGTTGAAGTCGAGGTGGCCGGGCATGCGCGAGGTGCAGCCGATGCCGGAGACCATGGCGACGTTGTTCTTCAGCGTCTCCAGCCCGGCCGGATCCATGTAGTCCACGCCGAGCTTGCGGCCGAGCTGGCGCATCAGTGCAACCTGGATCGAGCGCTGCATGTTGCCGAGGCCGCAGCCCTCGCACCAGATGCTGCGGCGCATCTGCATGCGGCGCAGGTCCGGCATTTCCAGCGAGCAGGTGTCTGCGGCATTCATTGAACTACCCTCCCCCCAGCCCCCTCCCCACGGGAGGGGGTGATTGCGGTTCGCCGCTGCGCGGCTCCGGTTCCGTGGCTCATCGAACGATCTCCTGGTAAATGTCGCGCGGCGCGATCAGCCGGGTGTCGACGCGGTGCAGGCCGACCACTTCGCAGGGGGCCTTGCCGGCGGCCTGCGCTGCCTGGTAGGCAAGGCGCTCGACTTCGAGGCGGTACTGGCCGAGGTTGAGCTCGGCGACGATGACCTTCTTCGCGCGGGCGAGGTGCGGCGTGAAGGCGCCAGCGTCGGAGGGCCACAGCGTGATCGGCCGCAAGAGGCCCGCCTTGATGCCCTGGGCGCGCGCTTCCAGCACGGCGTCCTTGGCGGCGCGGGCGGTGATGCCGTAGGCCACCACCAGCACCTCGGCGTCGTCGGCCATGAAGTTCTCGGTCTTGAGGATGTCGGCGCGCGCTTCCTTGGTGTCGAGCTTGGCGTGGATGCGCTTCAGCAACTGGTCGACCAGGCGCACGTCCTTGGTCGGCAGGCCCTTGCGGTTGTGGTAGAGGCCGGTGAAGTGCGTCCGATAGCCCTCGCCGAAGGGCGCCAGCGGCGGCACGCCGGAAGCGGTCTGGCCGAAGGCCTCGTAGTCCTCGGGCGCGCCGGTCGGATAGGGGCGATTGACGATCGGCACCAGATCGAGCGGCGGCAGCACCAGCGGCTCCTTCATCTGGCCGACCTTGGCATCCGGCAGCAGCAGCACCGGCGTGCGGTACTTCTCGGCGATGTTGAAGGCGCGCACCGTCTCCTCCCAGCACTCCTGCGCGGTGGCCGGGGCGATGGCGACGATGGGATGGTCGCCGTGGGTGCCCCAGCGCGCTTGCATCACGTCGGACTGGCCGACGTCGGTGGGGCCGCCGGTCGACGGGCCGCCGCGCATGACGTTGACGACGACCAGCGGAATTTCCAGGATGCAGGCGTAGCCGAGGTTCTCCTGCTTGAGCGAGAAGCCGGGGCCCGAGGTGCCGGTGAAGGCCTTGACGCCGCCGAGCGAGGCGCCGATGGCGGCGGCGATGCCGGCGATCTCGTCTTCCATCTGCAGAGAGCTGCCGCCGTGGCCCATGATGTATCGGGCCGAATACTCCAGCACTTCGGTGGACGGCGTGATCGGATAGCCGCCGAAGAAGCGCGCCCCGGCTTCGAGGGCCGCCTGGGCGATGGCATCGTTGCCGCCGAGGGTGGTGCGCCGTACTTGCGTAAGGCGCCCGGCCTGGATGGCTTCCTGCACTGCATTCACCCGCCGCAGATCGATGACCTGCTCCGGGCCCGCCGCCGGCACGCGTTGCGCCGCCGCGGACTCCGCCGCTGCTACTGACATGGTTTCCTCGCTCGGATAGGCGCCCCGCCGCCAGGCTTCACGGCTTCGCTTCAGGCGCAGAATTTTGATGTATAAGCAATTTCCCCTACCGACTACCGTAACCCGCAAGATAGCGGAGTCGCCGGGAATTCTCAACTTTGCTGATGGGGCTATTTGCCGATCTATTGACTTGGGGCAAAGTCGGTCTGCGCTGGACGGCAGGACTATTACCGAGTTATCGCTCCTCCGGCGGCTTGATCCGGCGGAAGGCACGCCAGAGCAGCAGGTCGTAGGCGATCTTCATGCCGGCGCCGATGAACAGCGGCGCAGCGAGTGAGGCGGCCTGCATCAGCCAGCCGGCGAAAGTGGGCGCCACCGCCCAGCCGCCGACGCGCACCAGGTGCGTCACACCCGAGGCGAAGGTGCGCTCCTCAGGCCCGACGACCGCCATCACATAGGACTGCCGCGTCGGCACATCCATCTCCACCAGGCCCTCGCGCAGCAGGAAGAGGATCGCCGCCACCCAGAAGTTCGGCGCGAAGGCCACCGAGGCGAGCAGCACGCTTGAAGGGATGTGGGTGAACACCATGGTATTGACCAGGCCGATGCGCGCCGCCAGCCATGCCGCGCCCAGATGCGACAGCGCGTTGAGCACGCGCGCGGCGAAGAACAGCCCGCCGATCAGCGCGGCAGAGACGGCGAAGCGCTCGAAGAAATAGTAGGAGAGCAGCGCCGTGCCAAGGAAGCCGCCGGCGATGGAATCGATGGCGAACAGGCCGGAGATCTTCCAGACGATTTTTTTGCTCTCCGGCGACACCGGCCGGCGCGGGCCGTCGGCGCCGGTCTCTGCCGTGGGCGACAGCTTCAGCGCCAGCGGAGCGCCGGCGGAGAGCAGCAGCGCATAGAGCAGGAACATGGCGCGGTAAGCCTGCGTCTCGTCGACGCCCATGGCGGCAAGCAGCGTCGGAGTCGCTGCCAGCAGCGCGCCCAAGGCATGGCCGATGTCGGTCAGCAGGTTGTAGCGGGCGAAGGCATGGGTGCGGCCGGCGTCGTCGGTCGTCGCCGGCAGGATGGCCTGCTCCAGCACCAGCGCCGCGCCGCGATCGCGCCCCATGCCGTTCAGCGTGCCGACGAAGGCCGCCGCGGCCATCACCAGCGGGCCGGACACCAGTGCAGCACCGATGCCGCCCGCAGCCCCCAGCAACGACAGCCAGAGCAGGCAGCGCCGACGGCCGAGGCGGTCGCCCGCCCAGGTGACAAGCACCAGCGCCAGCGTCGCGCCGGCCAGCCCGGCAGAGAGCACGGCGCCGATGGCGGCGGCGGAAAAGCCCAGCCGCGCCAAAGTCAGTCCCAGCAGCACGCCGGCCATGCCGGTGGCGAGCGCGCGCAGAAAGGCGGCGGTGTAAAGGAGGCGGCGGTCGTTCATGGCTGAAGAATTATTGTAATGATTTCTACTTGATTGTAGAATCTTCTACATGCTTAGGCAAATCCCACAAACCCCGGCGCCGAGCAACTGGCTGCTGCTCATCACCACCCTGCCGACGAAGAATGCTACGGCGCGCATGCGCCTGTGGCGGGCCATCAAGTCGCATGGCTGTGCCACGCTGCGCGACGGCGCCTATCTGCTGCCGGCCCAGGCGCGCACGGAGCACGCCCTGGCGCGGCTCGCCGCCGATACGGCGGAGGCTGGTGGCAGCGCCCACCTGCTGCGGATGGCGAGCCGCGACGCAGAACAGGAAACCGCCTTCCGCAAGCTGTTCGACCGCAGCGGCGACTACCGCGCCCTGCTCGACGCCATCGCCGCCTGCCCCAAGCGCGAGGCCGCCGCGCTGAAGGTCCTGAAGGGCCTGCGCCGCGAGTTCGAGGCGATCGCCGCGACGGATTACTTCCCCGGCGAGGCCCGCCGCCAGGCGGAAGATGCGCTCAGGGCGCACGAAGCCGCCGCCACCGGCGAGCCGGGCAGCGTCGCGGGCAGGATTCGCCGTCTTGCGCAGACTGACTTTCGGGGACGGACCTGGGCGACGCGCAAGCACCTGTGGGTGGACCGCATGGCCTCGGCCTGGTTGATCCGCCGCTTCATCGACCGCAAGGCGAAGTTCCTCTGGCTCGACGAGCCGAAGCGCTGCCCGAAGCAGGCGCTCGGCTTCGACTTCGACGGCGCCGCCTTCACCCACATCGACGGCCGCGTCACCTTCGAGGTGCTGGCGGCGAGCTTCGGCCTCGACGCCGACCAGGCCCTCGTCCGCATCGCGACCATCGTGCATTACCTGGATGTAGGCGGCGTGCCGGTGGCCGAGGCGGCGGGCATCGAGGCGGTGCTGGCGGGCCTGCGCGCAGCCGCACCCGACGACGACAAATTGCTGGCGGAGGCGAACCGCGTCTTCGACGGCTTGTACAGGAACTACCGACAGGAGCATGCCGATGACTGAGCCGACCACCCCCACCGCCCCGCCGCCGCCCGTTTCGCTCGGCGAGGCGTTTCTCTACTGGCTGAAGCTCGGCTTCATCAGCTTCGGCGGCC
>JADLGU010000040.1 GCA_020849155.1 Rhodocyclaceae bacterium
CCCGCGCCTACAAGCGGGGCAGCACCCTGGTCTCGGCCAGCCTGGCCTACAGCACGGTGGTCTTCGCCAGCCTGTTCGGCGTGCTGCTGTGGGAGGAGGTGCTGCCTTGGCCTTCCTGGCTGGCCATTGGGCTGATCGTCGCCAGCGGATTGCTGGCCTCGGCGCAGTCTCGTGCGCCGGCCGTGCAGGATTGATATAGTTGAAACGGGCAAACAAAGGAGCATGACATGATCGTCACCGACCACCAAGATAGGCTCGTCACCGTCGCCGTGTATGGCGAATTCAGCCTGGCCGACTACAAGGAGTTCGAGGAGCTGGTCAATTTCAAGGTGAAGTTCGAGGGCGAGGTGAACCTGCTCTTCGACCTGCGCCAGATGGCGGATTTCACGCTTGACATGGCCTGGGAGGAGATCAAGTTCGCGCGCGCCCATAGCCACGATTTCGGCCGCATCGCCGTGCTGACCGATTCGCAGTGGGTGACCTGGAGCGCCTGGCTGTCGCAGATCTTCGTCGATGCCGAGATGCGGGTCTTTGCCGACGAGCAGGAAGCGCGCGGCTGGCTGCAGGCATGAAGACGTTCACCACCCTGGTCTCGGTGGCGGACCTCGCCCACCACCTGCACGACGCGCGCTGGCGCGTCTTCGACTGCTCCTTCGACCTGGTGCATCCGCACGCCGGGGAACTTGCTTACCGCGAGGTGCATATCCCGGGGGCGATCTACGCCCATCTCGAGCGCGATCTTTCCGGGCCGATCACCGGCAAGACCGGCCGCCATCCGTTGCCCGATCCGGCGCGCTTCGCCGCCAAGCTGGGGGAGTGGGGCGTGGGCAACGACACCCAGGTGGTGGTCTACGACGACGCCGGCGGCACCTACGCCGGGCGCCTGTGGTGGATGCTGCGCTGGCTTGGTCACGACGCCGTGGCCCTGCTCGACGGCGGCATCAACGCCTGGGAGGACGCCGGCTTCGAGACGACGGACGCCGAGTCGAAGCATCCACATGCCGCATTTATGCCGCGCCTGCGGCCGGAAATGGCCGTCGATGCGCGATTCGTGGGGAAAAGTCGGTCTGCGCAGGACGGCGTCAGGCTGCTGGATGCGCGCAATCCGCAGCGCTTCCGCGGCGAGAACGAGACGCTCGATCCGGTCGGCGGCCACATCCCCGGCGCGGTGAACCGCTTCTTCAAGGACAACCTCCTGCCCGACGGGCGCTTCAAGCCGCCCGGGCAGCTGCGCGCCGAATATGAGGCGCTGCTGGCCGGGCGCGCCGCGGCGGAGACGCTGCATTCCTGCGGCTCCGGCGTGACTGCCTGCCACAACCTGCTGGCGATGGAGGTGGCCGGGCTCGCCGGCTCGCGGCTCTACCCCGGATCCTGGAGCGAGTGGTGCGCCGATCCGGCGCGGCCGGTGGCGACCGGCGCCTGAGGCCCTGCCGATCGGCGCGGGCATGCTGGCCGATCTCATCCTGTTCGTTCACTTCTGCGTCGCCGGCTTCATCACCGCCGGCTTCGTGCTGATTCCGCTCGGTGCAGCACTCGGCTGGCGTTGGGTGCGGCGCCGCCGGCTGCGCCTGATTCACGCCGGCGCGATCGTGTTCGTCGCGCTGGAGGCGCTGGCCGGCATCGCCTGCCCGCTGACGGTGTGGGAGGCCGCCCTGCGCGGCGGCGCGGTCGGCGAGACGGGTTTCATCGGCCGGCTGCTCTACTGGGATTTTCCGCCCGTTTTGTTCACCTTGCTGTACGTGGCATTGGCGCTGCTGGCGATTGCGCTCTGGCGCCGCGTGCCGCCTCAGGCACGGTGACGCGCCTGCGCCCAGGCGACGTGCTCCCGCACGAGTTCCGACGGATGGTCGCGGCGCGCGGCCAGCGCAGCGATCACCTCGGGTGATGTCGGCGCATTGCCCAGCGCCACGGCGAGGTTGCGCAGCCAGCGCTCATGGCCGATGCGGAAGATGGCGCTGCCGGCCAGGCGTGTCTTGAAGTCGTCTTCCGTCCACGCGAACAGCTCGACCAGGCTTGCCGAGTCGAGGCCGTGGCGTACGGAAAAGTCAGTCTCCACGGTACGGCGAGCGAAGCGGTTCCACGGGCAGGCGAGCTGGCAGTCGTCGCAGCCGTAGACGCGGTTGCCGATGAGCGGCCGCAGCTCCTCCGGAATGGCGTCCTTCAGCTCGATGGTGAGGTAGGAGATGCAGCGCCGCGCATCCACGGTGTAGGGCGCGACGATGGCCTGCGTCGGGCAGAGATCGAGGCAGGCGCGGCAGCTGCCGCAGTGCTCCTCCTGCGGCGCATCCGAGGGCAGCGGCAGATCGGTGTAGAGCTCGCCGAGGAAGAAAGTCGAGCCGGCCTCGCGGTGGATGAGCAGGGTGTGCTTGCCGCGCCAGCCGAGGCCGCTCTTTTCCGCCAGCGGAACTTCGAGAACCGGCGCCGAGTCGGTGAACACGCGGTGGCCGAAGGGGCCGATCTCGGCGCCGATGCGCTCGGCCAGCTTCTGCAGGCGCGCGCGCAGCAGCTTGTGGTAGTCGCGGCCGAGCGCATAGCGCGAGATGGCGGCGCGCCTGCCGTCTGCCAGCACGTCCTCCATCGGCACCGCCTCGGGGGAATAGTTCATGCGCGCCGTGATGACGCTCGCGGTGCCCGGCACCAGCTCGGCCGGGCGCGAGCGTTTCGTGCCGTGGCTTGCCATATAATCCATTTCGCCGTGGAAGCCGGCGGCCAGCCAGTCGTTCAGTTCCGCTTCCGCCGCGCCGAGCGCGGTATCGGCGATGCCCACCGCATCGAAGCCGAGTTCCCGTCCCCACTGCCTGATCCGCGTGGCGAGTTCAACCCAGTCGATGGAGCGCGCGTTGTGCATAGCGACGATGATAGCCTGACCCTCAGCCTGTCCGACGAGGCGGCGACGCTGGCCATCGGTGCGCGCCTGGCGCAGGCCCTGGCGCCGGGTCTGGTGATTTACCTCGAAGGCGACCTGGGCAGCGGCAAGACGACCCTGGTGCGGGGGGTGCTGCGCGGCCTCGGCTGGCAGGGAAACGTGAAAAGTCCGACCTATACTTTGGTTGAACTTTATGCTATTTCTAGTTTAAACTTGCATCACTTTGATTTTTATAGGTTCAGCCAGCCGGAAGAATATCTCGATGCAGGCCTGGACGAATACTTTCAGGGCGGGGCGGTTTGCCTCGTCGAATGGCCGGACAAGGCGGGGGATTATCTTGCCCCGGCCGACCTGCGCGTCCTGCTCTCCATCGAGGGCGGCGGACGGCGCGCCGAGTTCATTCCGGTCACGGAAGCGGGGCGCGCATGTCTGAGCCGGCTCCCCCCTTCCGCCGCCGCGACTTCCTGAAGGTCGCCGGCGCAGCGCTGACCCTGCTGGTCAGTCCCGTCGGGCAGGCGGCGACCAGCATCCTCGCCGTGCGCGTCTGGCCGGCGCGCGACTACACCCGCGTCACCCTCGAATACCGCGAGCCGATCGCCTTCACCCACCAGGTCGTCAAGAACCCCGATCGGCTGGTGGTCGACCTCGAAGGCGTCGAGTTCAACAGCGTGCTCTCCAGCCTGCCCAGCAAGATCTCGGAGACCGACCCCTACATCAAGCTGATCCGCGCCGGGCGCAACCGGCCGGGCGTGGTGCGCCTGGTCATCGAGCTGAAGGCCGAGATCCAGCCGCAGGTGTTCATGCTGAAGCCGGTGGGCGAGTACGGCCACCGCCTGGTGCTCGACCTCTATCCGACCGTGGCGGACGATCCGCTGCTGGCCCTGCTGGAAAAGCTCGATGCGCCACCGGAGAAGACGGCTGCGAAGGAGCCGCGCCCGGCCCAGCTCGAGATCACGCGCATGGTGACCATCGTGCTCGACCCCGGCCACGGCGGCGAGGACCCGGGCGCCATCGGCCGCGGCGGCACCTACGAGAAGAACGTCACCCTGCAGGTGGCGCGCCGTCTGAAGGCGAAGATCGATGCCGAGCCGAACATGCGCTCCGTGCTGACGCGCGACGGCGACTTCTTCATCCCGCTGCAGCAGCGCGTGCACAAGGCACGCCGCGTGCAGGCCGACCTCTTCGTCTCGGTGCATGCCGACGCTTTCATCAAGCCGACGGCGCGCGGCTCCTCGGTCTTCGTGCTCTCCGAGAACGGCGCCTCGAGCTCGGCGGCGCGCTGGCTGGCGCAGCGCGAGAACGCCGCAGACCTGATCGGCGGGGTGAACCTCGACCACAAGGATCCGCATCTGGC
>JADLGU010000041.1 GCA_020849155.1 Rhodocyclaceae bacterium
CTCGACGCGCCGCTCGGCGCGCTCGACGAGGGCAAGCTCAACGTCGACGGCGGCGCCGTCGCGCTGGGCCACCCGGTCGGTGCCTCCGGCGCGCGAATCGTGCTGCAACTTCTGCACGTCCTGCGTCGCAGCGGCGGCGAAAGCGACGCGCGGTCGGGGCCGCGCCGCGGCATCGCCACGATCTGCATCGGCGGCGGCCAGGGCGGCGCCATGCTGGTGGAAACCGTATAAAAGCACAGAGCGTCTTCCGGCGCCTTTCAACAACATCCGGGGAGGGGAACATGAGGATAGGCATCGTGGTGGACTCGGCGTGCGACCTGCCGAAGCCGTTCATCGAGCAGAACAACATCGTCGTCATGCCGATATCGGTGCGCGTCGGCGACAAGACCTTCGTGGACCGGCGCGACCCGGAAGAAACCTGGTCGTTCTACGCCAGCCACCTCGACACGCGCACGGAGGACCATGCCGAGTCGGTTCCCTGGACGCAGCAGCAGATCGAAGACCTGTTCCTCGATCGCCTGGTGCTGGAGTACGACCACGTCTTCTGCATCACTATCACCAGCGCGCGCAGCCTCATCTACGACCATGCCAACAAGGCCTCGCTCAACATCATCGGCCGTTACAAGGAGCGGCGCCGCCAGGCCGGTCTCAGCGGCCCCTTCAGTGTCGGCGTCATCAATAGCCGCACCATGTTCACCGGCCAGGGTGTCCAGGCTGCCGAAGTGGTGCGCCTGATTCGCCAGGGCGGCACGCCCTCGCAGATCGGCGCGCGCATCCGCCAGCTGACCGAGGAGACCTACGCCTTCCTCATGCCGGCCGACCTGTTCCATGTCTACAAGCGCGCCTCCAAGCGCGGCGACAAGAGCATCAACTGGGGCACCTACACCGTCGGCCAGATGCTCGACGTCAAGCCGATCCTCTGCTCGCACCGCGACCAGACCGGCCCGGTGGGCAAGGTGCGCGGCTTCGACACCGGCGTCGAGAAGCTGTTCCGCAATACCGCCGATCAGATCAGGAAGGGCCTCAAGGCGCCGCAGGTGTGCATCAGCTATGGCGGCGACCCGGAACAGGTCAAGGCCATGCCCGGCTATGCCGAGCTCGATCGCGCGGCGCGCGAGCACGGCGTCGACATCATGGCCTCGGTGATGAGCATGACGGCGGCGGTGAACGTCGGCTCCGGCGCGCTGTCGGTGGCCTATGCCGCCGGACCGCACGCTTTCCACTGAGATGAGCCCAGTGAATCGGGAGATCCGCCTCGACTACGGCCAGCGCCCCTCGGCGCTGGCCTTCATGGCGCGCGCGCTGCGGCCCTCGCCGGGGCTGAAGCGCGGCGTGCCGGCGATCTCGGCGCGCTGGCGGCACCGCGTCGCGCCGGCCGAGCTCGTCCGCTTCAACGCCCTCTCCGGCCTGCCCGAGAGCGACACGCTGCCGCTGCTCTACCCGCACACCATCGCCTTTCCCCTGCACATGGCCATCCTCACCCAGCCGGCCTTCCCGGTGCCGATCTGGCGCGTGCTGCAGGTGCGCAACCGCATCCGGCAGACCGCGCCGCTGCCGCGCGATGCCACGCTGGAAATCATGGTGCGGGTGGCCGGCCACCGCATCCTGGAGAAGGGCGCCGAGTTCGACCTGCACACGACGGTGGGCGAGGGCGCGACGACCGCCTGGGAAAGCGAGAACACCTTCTACGTGCGCGGCCGCTTCGGCGCGCCGACGGCGGACGCCGTTCCGGAGGCGCCAAAAGTCAGTCTCCCGGAGACGGCGACCTGGCGCATGCCGGCCGGCGGCGGCTGGCACTACGGCGGCCTGTCGGGCGACTACAACGGGGTGCACATGTTCGGCTGGTATGCGCGCAAGCTCGGTTTCCCGCGCGCCTTCTTCCACCCGCAGCGGGTGCTCGGCCAGTGCCTGGCGCGCCTGCCGCAGACAGCAGCGTTGCCGCTGGGGCTGGAGGCCTGGATCAAGGGGCCGGTGTTCTATGGCGCGCCGGTGGCGCTGCGCCACGAGTCGGATGCCGACGGCACGCGCTTCGCCCTGCACGTAGACGGAGACGCGCGGCCGGCCATCGTCGGCCGGCTGCGACAGGCGGAAGAGGCAGGCATACGATGAAACCGAACGAGGCTGTGATGATCGAACTGAAGCACTGGCGCATCGAGCGCGAACCCGGCGGGCTGGCCTGGCTGACTTTCGACAAGGCCGGCGAGTCGACCAACACGCTGTCGGCGGAGGCCCTGCGCGAGCTGGCGCTGGCGCTGGACGAATTCGAGCGCGAACCGCCCAAGGGCCTGGTGATCCGTTCCGGCAAGAGCGCCGGCTTCATTGCCGGCGCCGACATCGAGGAGTTCACCAAGGTCGCCTCGGCCGCCGACGCCAAGGCGCTGGTGCAGCGCGGCTGGGAGCTCTACAACCGCCTCGCCGCGGTGACGTACCCGACGCTGGCGCTGATCCGCGGCCACTGCATGGGCGGCGGCACCGAGCTGGCGCTGGCCTGCCGCTACCGCGTCGCGGTGGACGAGCCGGGCACGCGCATCGCCCTGCCGGAAGTCATGCTAGGCATCGTGCCGGGCTGGGGCGGCATGCTGCGGCTGCCGCAGGTCATCGGCCCGGCCGCCGCGCTCGACATGATGCTGACCGGCCGCGCGCTCAACGCCAAGCGCGCCAAACAGCTGGGCTTCGCCGACGAATGCGTGCCACCGCGCGTGATGGAGAACGCCGCGCGCATGCTGGCGCTGTCGGGACAGCCGAAGCGCGAACTGCCCTTCATGCAGAAACTGATGAACGGCCCGCTCAAGGGCTTCGTCGCCTCGCAGGCGCGCAAGCAGGTGGCGAAGCGCGCTCGCCCCGAGCACTATCCGGCGCCCTACGCCATCCTCGATATCTGGGCGAACTACGGCGGCAATGCGCTCGCCGTGCCGGCAGACAAGCCGACCTCGATGGAGGCCATCGCCGCCTCGCCGACGACGAAGAACCTGGTGCGCGTGTATTACCTGCAGGAGCGGCTGAAGGGCTTCGGAAAGGACAGCGATTTCGCGCCGAAACACCTCCACGTCATCGGCGCCGGCGTCATGGGCGGCGACATCGCTGCCTGGGGCGCGCTGCGCGGCCTCACCGTGACCCTGCAGGACCAGGCCATCGAGCGCATCGCGCCGGCCATCCAGCGCGCCGCGGCGGCCTTCAAGAAGAAGCTGCGCGACGACACCCAGGTGCGCTTCGCCCTCGATCGCCTGATCCCCGATCCCACCGGCCAGGGCGCGCGCCAGGCCGACGTGGTGATCGAGGCCATCTTCGAGAACCTGGAGGCGAAGCGTAAACGTGTCGCCGACATCGAAGCCATCGCCAAGCCCGATGCCGTGCTCGCCAGCAACACCTCGAGCCTGAAACTGGAGGACATTTCCGTGGCGCTGAAGAATCCGTC
>JADLGU010000042.1 GCA_020849155.1 Rhodocyclaceae bacterium
CGCCCATCGGCGAGCTGCTGGCGCGCGAGGTGCGCCCGCCGAAGCGCGAGCTGGGCATCAACATCCTGGCGCTGGCCCTGGCGCTCGACTACTTCGGCCTGATGTCGCGCGAGGCCGTCACCGCCGCGGTGATGAAGAGCGTCGGCAAGAAGAACCCCGTCCTCAACCAGAAGGCGCTCGCCACCGGCTTCGCCGAGGCGGACCGGCTGAAGGGACTGTGATGGCGGCGCGTTTTCATTCCCTCTCCCCGCTCGCGGGGAGAGGGCCAGGGAGAGGGGCGGGCCGCCGCTTCGCCCTCTCCCCCAGCCCCCGCTTCGCGCCCCACGGCCGGCTTTGCATAGCCGGCCGGATCAGGCGGCGCAAAGCATGCTTTGCGCAACCCCGCCTTCTCCCCGCAAGCGGGAGAGGGGAGTTCAATCGTGAGGTGCATCAATGACCGTGCAATCCCCCGTCGCCACCCGCGCCAGCCAGCACCGTGTCGGCGCCCCGCCGGCCGCCGCCGCTGTCGAGCTGGACGAACTGATCCGCCAGGCCGAGGCCGCGGGCTTCCGCGTCGAGAACGCGGCGCTGGCCCGCGCGCTCGCCGGCCCGGCCGAGGTCGCGCGCCTGAAGAAGCTGCTGTTCGAGCCGGCGGCGCTGGCCGAGGCCAAGCAGCGCGCGCGCCGCATCGAGTTCATCGCCGAGGGGCCGCTGCCGCCCGGCCTGCTGCTCGAGCCCGCCGCCAAGTCGCAGCCGATCTACCGCCAGGTGGTCGACTACGCCCTGTGCAAGGGCTGCCGCCTGTGCATCCAGGTCTGCCCCAAGCGCGTCTACAGCGACGACGGCTTCGGCAAGCCCGACGAGCAGCGCCGCGAGGAGGAGTGCACCGGCGACATGCAGTGCGCCCAGTGCATCTACATCTGCCCGGAGCGCGCCATCTCGCTCGAGATGCCCAACCGGCTCTACGAGTCCACGCTCTTCGTCGAGCTGCCCAATCCCTACGCGGCGGATGCCGCCGCCAACCCGCCGCCGGCCGACTTCGCCGTGGCCAATCCGCTCGCCGTGTCGGCGGGACTGACTTTGGCGCCCTACGACGCCGACGACCTGAAGGCGGCCAACCAGGCGCTCGACGAGGCGGGCTTCCATCCCACGATCGAGACCATGGGCGTGGCGACGCAGTTCGTCGACAGCCGCGACCCGGATGCGATGCTCGAGCGCTGGGCGCGCGAGAACGGCCGCGCGCCGGAGCTCGCCCGCCGCGCCGCGCGCCTGCTCTATCGCGCGCTGCCCGCCATCGAGGGCCTGAAGCAGGGCCAGGTCGACCTCGGCCGCCTGCTGCACGCCATCATCGACGAGGTGCTGCACGCCGACATCGGCATCGACTCCGCCGGCGGGCGCAAGCTGCTGGCCGGCCTGCTCGATGAGGCGCGCATCGGCCAGGCCTACCTCGGCGCCAAGCGCCGCCCGATCGGCGGCCTGCTGCCGCCGGGCACCTCGACGGCCTGGAAGACGCCCTCCGGCAACGAGGTGCCGGTGTACACCCGGCTGGAGAAATGCCTCGGGCCCGAGTGCGCGCTGTGCGTCACCCACTGCCCGGAAGGCGCCGGCGGCGAGACCTCGGCGATCCGCCTGGTGCCGCTGGTGCCCCTGGGCGTCATGCCGGCCATGGTGCGCGGCCTGCGCGCCTGGCTGCTGAAGGCCGACGGCAGCCACGCCGCGCTCGCCGACATGGAAGACCTCTTCGGCAAGCAGCCCTTCGCCTTCGAGGTCGACGCCGACTACTGCAAGTCCTGCGGCATCTGCATCTCCTGCTGCCCGCACGACGTCATCGAAGGCGCGCCCCGCCAGTTCGACATGGGAGAACAGAGCTAATGACCGCAATCCAACTCGGCGGCGACCCGCAGGTGCTCGCCAGCCGCCACAAGGGCCTGGTGGCCTTCGCCCGCGCCGTGCAGATGGCCTCGCGCGGGCGCGTCGGCTTCACCCTCGGCGGGATGCGCATCGGCGACCTCGACGAGGCGCAGGCCGGCGCCATCGACGCGGCCGGCCGCGACTTCCTCGCCGGCCTCATCGTCGCGCCGCTGAAGCCCGGCAACTACCCGGTCGAATCGCTGCTGGCCTTGCGCGAGCAGGGCCTCGATCCGCAGGGCGCGCTGGCACGCCTCTACGAAACCCATCCGGCCTTCGCCAGCCAGGACTTCGTCCGCCGCATCGAGGCGCGCCAGCTGAAGGTGTTCCTGCTCGGCTCGGCCGGCTCGGGCGTGGTCTCGGCCACCCAGGACCTGGTCGCCGCCTTCGTCGCCGCCGGCTACAACGGCCGCGCCTTCCCGCTCTTCGACCCGTCGAAGAAGGGCGCGCCGGTGAAGGGCTTCGGCGTGGTCAGCCGCGAGCCGATCCTCAACCACGCGCCCTTCGTCGTGCCCGACGTGGTGCTGCTGTTCGACCCCAAGCTGTTCCCGCTGCTGCGCGCGCTGCTGCGCGAATACCCGCCGCATGACCCGCGCCACATCGCCATCATCGTCAACACCGAGCTGGAGCCGAAGGCCTTCCGCAAGGCTGCCGAGTTCCATGAGCCCTATCATTTGTGCACCCTGGACGCCGACCGCCTGGTGCGCGGCAAGCGCATGCCGCCCAACTACGCCCTGATCGGCGGCATGCTCGGCCTGCTCGGC
>JADLGU010000043.1 GCA_020849155.1 Rhodocyclaceae bacterium
GCCAAGTTCTGGCTGGCGACGACGGCCGAGGAGCAGCTGAAGCGCTTCAAGGAACGCGAGAAGACCCGCTTCAAGCGCTTCAAGATCACCGCCGAGGACTGGCGCAACCGCAAGAAATGGGACGACTACGAGCATGCCGTGTGCGACATGATCGACCGCACCAGCATCGAGGTCGCGCCGTGGACCCTGGTCGAAGCCAACGACAAGCTCTACGCCCGCATCAAGGTGCTGAAGACCTTGTGCGAACGGCTGGAGGCGGCCCTGTAGCAGGCTCCGGGGCGGACAAAACCGCCGACGAACGGCGCGAATCCGGGGCAAGCCGGTACGGGGGCGTGAAATATTTCCGCCCCCGTGCTGTTTTCATGGGCTAAAATCCAAGCAAAACATTGGCTTGGCTTGGCTGCTTAACGATATTTCTCGACACACCGACATGACAGCGCCCGAATCGACTCGGCATTACGTTTCCTGGTTCCGCCAGGCGGCGCCCTATATCCACGCCTTCCGCGGCCGCACCTTCGTCATCGGCTTCGGCGGCGAGGTGGCGCAGGGCGCGCTCGCCCAGGCGCTGGCGCAGGACTGCAACCTGCTCGCCGCGCTCGGCATCCGGCTGGTGCTGGTGCACGGCGCGCGGCCGCAGATCGAGGCGGAACTGAAGCGGCGCAAGCTCAAGGCGAAGTATCACAAGGGACTGCGCGTCACCGACGCTGCGGCGCTGGAATGCGTCAAGTCGGCGATGGGCGTCACCCGCCTGGAAATCGAGGCGCTGCTCTCGCAGGGCCTGCCGAACACGCCGATGGCGGGCGCCTACATGCGCGTCACCGGCGGCAATTTCATCACCGCCAAGCCGGTCGGCGTCGTCGACGGCGTCGACTACCAGTACACGGGCGCCGTGCGCAAGATCGTCGCCGACGAGATCAGCGCCGACCTCGACCAGCAGAACGTCGTGCTGATCAGCCCCATCGGCGTCTCGCCCGCCGGCGAGATCTTCAACCTCAGCATGGAAGAGGTGGCCGAGGCGGTGGCGGTCTCCCTGCAGGCGGAGAAGCTGATCTTCCTGTGCGACGCGCCGGGCGTCACCGACGGGCGCGGCAAGCTGGTGGAGGCGATCACCGCCGAAGAGGCGGAGCAGGTGCTGAGGAAGCCGAAGCGCCTGACCGAGGACCTCGGCCTCTACCTGCCCTGCTGCATGCGCGCCTCCCGCGCCGGCGTCAAGCGCGCCCACCTGATCGACCGCGACATCGACGGCGGCCTGCTGCTCGAACTGTTCACCCACGAGGGCGTCGGCACGGTCGTCACGCGCGACCCGCTGGCGCGGCTGCGCGAAGCGACCATCGACGACGTCGCCGGCATCGTCGGCCTGATCGCCCCGCTGGAAGCCGACGGCACCCTGGTGCGGCGCGGCCGCGAGCGGCTGGAGACGGAGATCGGCCGCTTTTCCGTGCTCGAGCACGACGGCGTGATCCTCGGCTGCGCCGCGCTGTACCCGTTCAGCAAGGACAAGGCGGCGGAGCTCGCCTGCCTCGCCGTCAATCCCGATTACCGCCGCGTCGGCTACGGCGAGCAGCTGCTGCACTACATGGAGGCGCGCGCCCGCAAGGCCGGCCTGAAGCGGCTGTTCGTGCTGACGACGCGCACTTCCCACTGGTTCATCGAACGCGGCTTCAAGGAAGCCGGCGTCGATTCCCTGCCGCGCGAGAAGCGCGAGCTCTACAACTGGCAACGTCGTTCCAAGGTGCTCGGCAAGACCTTGTAAGGGGCAGCATGCTCGAATCGCTCAAGGGCATGACCGTTTCGCTGCGCTTCCGCCTCGTCGCGGCGGCCTGCTTCGTCCTCGTGCTCATGCTGTGGGTGCTGGTGGCCAACAGCGTGCGTCTGCTCGACGATGCGCTGGTGGCACGGGAGAACCGCCACCTCGCGGAACTGCAGCTCCTGCACAACGCCTCCCTGACGCTGCCGCTGGTCGAGCGCGACTACGTCAAGCTGACGCGGCTGGTCAGGCAGCTCGGCCAGCAGAAGGGCATCGTCTACATCGTGCTGAGGGACGCCTCGCAGCGCATCGTCGCCGCCGAGGGCTGGGAGTCCGCCCGGCCCCTGCCGACGCCCATGGATGATTTCTCCCGATTGCCGAGCGAAGCCGGACGCTTCGACGGCATGACCTCGCTGCACATCGGCGAGCGGGAGGTCGGCAGCGTACACTTCGGCATCGACACCCGGTTCCTGCGCGAGGCGAGCTACGAGCTGCTGTGGCAGAGCGTCGCCATCGGCTGGGGGGCCTTCCTCCTGACGGTGATCCTGCTCTCGGTGATCGGCTACTGGCTGACGCGCAACCTGCGCGTCCTGCAGCGCGGCGTCGGCGCGCTGGAAAGCGGCGAAACCACCGTGCGCCTGCCGGTCGGCAGCAACGACGAGATCGGCACGCTGACGCGGGCCTTCAACCGCATGTCGCAGGCCCTCGACGAGCGCGTCGAGGCGCTGAAGAAAAGCGAGGCGCGCTTCCATGCCATCGCCGACTACACCTACGGCGTCGAAGGCTGGTTCAACCCGCAGGGACGCCTCATCTGGATCAACCGCTCGGTCGAGCGCATCACCGGCTACACGCCGCTCGAGTGCCTGCTCTCGAACAACCTGGTCGACATGCTGGTCTTCGACAAGGACCGCAAGCTTGCCCTCGAGGTCGCCCTGAAGGCCCTGCGCGGCAGCACCGGCGACAACTTCGAGGTGCGCCTCAAGCGCAAGGACGGCAGCATCATTTGGACGGTGATCAACTGGCAGCCGATCTACAGCCCGACCGGCGAGTACCTCGGCCTGCGCGTCTCCGGCGACGAGATCCAGGCCCGCAAGGAAGCCGAGCTGAAGCTGCTCGACACGGTGGTCGAGCTGCGCCGCGCGCAGGCGCTCAAGGAGTACTACCTGACCCACAGCAACGAGGAGCGCTCGCGCCTGGAGGCGCTGCTCAACGTGATGAAGATCGGCGTGCTCTTCGTCGACGGCAGCCACCGCGTGGTGTACATCAACAACGCCTGCCGGGACATCTGGCGTCTGCCGCGCGACGAAAACCTGACCGGCCTGCGCGACAGCGGCATGATCGAGCGCACGGGCCACATGCGCAAGGAGGATGCGGCGTACCGCAGCCATGTCGAGCACGTGCTGGCCGGCGAGGAGGTCAGCGGCGCCTACGAGATCGCCCTGCAGGACGGCCGCATCGTCACCGACATCTCCGCGCTGGTGCCGGGGGAGAAGCCGGGCCAGTTCATCGGCCGCGTGTGGATCTACGAGGACGTCACGCGGCAAAAGGAGCTCGAGGCCCAGCTCATCAAGCTGGCCGAGCGCGACCCGCTCACCAACCTCTACAACCGGCGCCGCTTCCACGAGGAGATCGAGCGCATCATCGCCGACGCCTCGCGGCGCAAGGCCCATGCCGGGCTGCTCGCCATCGACCTCGACGGCTTCAAGCCGATCAACGACGAATACGGCCACCAGGCGGGGGATGAGGTGCTGATCAAGCTGGCCGAAGAGGTCGGCGCCACCGTGCGACGCAACGAGATATTCTTCCGTGTCGGCGGCGACGAGTTCGCTATCCTGGCGCCCGATGCCGACGAGGAGGAAATGGTCGGCCTCGCCCGCCGCGTCAGCGGCAAAATTTCCGACATGCGCTTTCTCTTCTCCGGCAGGGACGTTCGGATCACCGCCAGCATTGGCATCGCCCTCTATCCCAGGCATGCCGCCAGCAGCGAGGACATCATCGCCCGCGCCGACTCCGCCATGTACCAGGCCAAGATGAGCGGCAAGAACCGCTATGCCGTCTATGGCGAGGCGAAGCTGCACTGAACACGGTAAAATGCCCCATCGCGCCGGCTCCGGCCGGGCTTCAAGGAACCAGGAAAGGAATCCAAATGGGTCGCATGGTGAAATGCATCAAGCTCGGCCGCGAGGCGGAAGGCATGGACTTTCCGCCGCTGCCTGGCGAGCTGGGCAAGCGCATTTTCGAGAATGTTTCGAAGGAAGCCTGGCAGGGCTGGATCAAGTTCCAGACCATGCTGATCAACGAAAACCGCCTCAGCCTCGCCGACGCCAAGGCGCGCAAGTACCTGGCCGAGCAGATGGAGAAGCATTTCTTCGGCGCCGGCGCCGACCAGGTGCAGGGCTTCGTGCCGCCGAAGCCATGATCCCCGCCTGAACAATAAAAAACCGCGCTGAGTGCGCGGTTTTTTATTTGGGTAAAAGTCTGTCTGCGCAGGACGGCGATCAGCGCGGCCGCTTCAGCGTCCTCACCCCGTCCGCCCCGGCCAGCAGCGCGACGTCGGCGCCGCGCAGGGCGAAGAGGCCGTTGGTGACGACGCCCACTATTGCGTTGATGCGGGTTTCCAGCGCCTTGGGCTCGGTGATGCTGAGGCCCTTGACGTCGAGGATGAGGTTGCCGTTGTCGGTGGTGAAGCCGGCGCGCAGCACCGGCTCGCCGCCGAGCTTCGCCAGCTCGCGCGCGACGTGGGCGCGGGCCATCGGGATGACTTCCACCGGCAGGGGGAACTTGCCCATCGTCTGCACCAGCTTGGAGGCGTCGGCGATGCAGACGAACTGCTGTGCCACGGCGGCGACGATCTTCTCGCGCGTCAGCGCGCCGCCACCGCCCTTGAGCATCGCCATGTCGGCGGTGATCTCGTCCGCGCCATCGACATAGACCGAGAGCTCGCTGACGTCGTTGAGGTCGAGCACCTTGATGCCGTGGCCGGCGAGGCGCCTGGCGGTGGCTTCCGAGCTGGCCACCGCCCCGGGGATGCGGTCCCTGATCTTGCCGAGTTCGTCGATGAAGTAGTTGGCCGTCGAGCCGGTGCCGACTCCGATGATGGTGCCGGGCACCACGTATTCGATGGCGGCTTTCGCCACC
>JADLGU010000044.1 GCA_020849155.1 Rhodocyclaceae bacterium
AGAAGGAAAGGAAAAGCGGAAATACGGAAACGCCGGTACGGGAAGGAGGTCGGGGCCTGTGGCCTGCCAATTTCGCACTCTGCATCAAGCGGTCTCCGTGTTACTCCTGCGCTCCTGTTTCATCGTTCGGCTGCTCTGCTTTCGGCACTGTCATAACCTACTAGATCTAGTGCCTGTGCAAATATTCCGACCTAATTGTAGTAGCTTGACTTTTCGGATGCAAGTGTTTTTTGATTTTTTTTCCGATCCCGCCATTTCGTCGGAACGATCGCATCGCACGTCGACGATGCGATCGTGACTTTTTCACGACGCCAGCAAGCGCCGCAAGCGAGTCCAATCGAAATGCGGTCCGGGATCCGTCTTGCGGCCCGGCGAGATGTTGGCATGGCCGACGACATCCTCGATCGGGTAGCGAATGCGCAGGGCGCTGACGAGTCGACCGAGAGCGAGATACTGGTCCGCCTCGAAGGGCAGCTCGTCGCAGCCTTCCAACTCGATGCCGATGGAGAAATCGTTGCAGCGCTCCAGGCCGCGCCACGACGAGGCGCCGGCATGCCAGGCGCGCAGGCCGCAGGGAACGAACTGCAACAGCCGGCCGTCGCGCCGGATCAGGAAATGGGCGGAGACGCGCAGATGCCGGATCTCGGCGTAATAGGGATGCGCCTGCGGGTCGAGGGTGCCGGTAAACAGCCGCTCGATGCCGTCGCCGCCGAACTCTCCCGGCGGAAGGGAGATGGCGTGGATCACGATCAGCTTCGGCGAGGCGCCCTCGGGTCGTGCATCGCAGTTCGGCGTGGCAATGCGAAGCGCGCCGGACAGCCAGCCCTCGGCATCCAGCGCCGCCTCGGGCAGGCTCATTCGTTCAGCCCGAGCCGCTCCATCCGGTAGCGCAGGGAGCGGAAGGTGACGCCCAGCAGCTTGGCCGCCGCCGTGCGGTTGAAGCGGGTCTTCTGCAGCGCATCGAGGATCGCCTGCTTCTCCACCCGGTCGAGGTAGTCCTGCAACGGCCCGCCTCCGCCTTCCGGCAAGGGCGGCGCCGTCTCCGCGGCGGCGGCCAGCGGCGCCAGATGCAGGTCCTCGGCATCGATGGCCTCGCCCCCGATCAGCGCCAGGGCCCGCTCGAGGATGTTTTCCAGTTCCCGCACATTCCCCGGAAACGGGTAGAGGGCCAGCGCCTTGAGCGCCGCCGGGGTGAGCCGGGGGGCAGGCATGCCGGCCTCCCTTCCCAGGCGCTGCAGGATCCGCTCCGCCAGCAGCGGGATGTCGTCGCTGCATTCGCGCAGGGCGGGCATGTTGAGCTCGATGACGTCCAGTCGATAGAAGAGGTCCTGGCGAAAGCGGCCGGCCGCCACCAGGTCCTTGAGGTTCTGGTGGGTGGCGCTGATGATGCGCACATCGACCGGATCCTCGCCGGTCGCGCCGACCTTGCGCACGCGCTTTTCCTGGATGGCGCGCAGCAGCTTGACCTGCATCGGCAGCGGCAGGTCGGCGACCTCGTCGAGGAACAGGGTGCCGCCGCTGGCGGCCTGGAAGAAACCGCCGCGATCGGCCTCGGCGCCCGTGAAAGCGCCCTTCTTGTAGCCGAAGAACTCGCTCTCCACCAGGGTCTCGGGGATGGCGCCGCAGTTCACCGGGACGAAAGCCTGCTCGCGCCGCGCGCCCTGCTCGTGGATCAGCCGCGCCGCGAGCTCCTTGCCGCTGCCCGACTCGCCGCTGATGTAGACCGGGGCCTGGCTGCGGGCCACCTTTTCGATCATGCCGCGGGCCTGGCGGATCGCCGGCGACTCGCCGAGCAGGGCCTGGCCGGCGGCCTCGCTGCGGACGGCCTCGGGGTTGGGCAGTTTCAGCACCGACTTGACCAGGGCCCGCAGCTGGTCGAGGGACACCGGCTTGGGCACATAGTCGAAGGCGCCGGCCTTGAGGGCGGAAACCGCGTTCTCCATGCTGCCGTGGGCCGTGATCACCGCCACCGGCAGGTCGCGGCAATGCTCGCCGATGAAGCGGACCAGCTCCAGGCCGTCGCCGTCGGGCAGGCGCATGTCGGTCAGGCACAGCTGATAGGCGTTCTCCGACAGGAGCCGGCGCGCCTCACCCACGGTGGCCGCGCAGTCGGCGTCCAGACCCATGCGCGACAGCGTCATGTCGAGCAGCTCGCGGATGTCGTCCTCGTCGTCGACGACCAGCACCCGTCCTTGTCCTAGCTGCCGGCTTCGTCTTTCCTGTTTTCCTGCCACGGCTGGTTTCTCCCGATGATGCGGAAATGCGCTCCGGGCTCGTTGCCGAGCCACTCCAGAACGGCATCGTTGGCCTCGCACAGTTCGCGGGCGATGTAGAGGCCGAGTCCGGTGCCCTTGCCGTGGGTGGTGAAGAACGGCTCGAAGATCCTGCCCCGGGCCTCCTCGCCGACGCCGGCGCCGTCGTCAATGATATGCAATTCCGCGCGTCCTGCGCCAGCCAGATCGCGGGCCACGACGCGCACCGCGCCGGCCGCCCCGCTGCAATGGCGCAGGGCGTTGGCGATCAGGTTCCAGAGCACCTGATTCAGGTGGGCCCGGTCGAACATCAGCACCGCGGCAGGGTCGGCCTCCAGCGCGAAGCGGCCGCGCTCGGCCTGCTCGTGCACCGCCAGCTCGTCGAGGAAGCTGTCGAGGAATCCGGCCAGCCGGATCGGCTCCTGCTCGACGCGGTCGCGGCGGCCCAGTTCGAGCACGTCCCGCACCAGCCGCTCGAGGCGCTGGGAATTGTCGTTGATGATGCGCGACAGGCGCTCCTGCCCCTCGCTGCGTTTCTCCTCGCGCAGCAGCTCGGCGGCATGGCTGATGGCCGACAGGGGATTGCGGATCTCGTGGGCGATGTTGGC
>JADLGU010000045.1 GCA_020849155.1 Rhodocyclaceae bacterium
CTCCTTGTCCTTGATCGCCACCATGCCGTTGGAGTTGAAGCTCTTGATGTGGCTGCCGGCGATGCCGGTGTAGACCTCCTTTACCTTGCAGTCGGCCATCAGCTCGACTTCCTGGATGACGCGTGAAATGGCGTTCACCGTGGCCTCGATGTTCACCACCACGCCCTTCTTCAGGCCGCGCGATTCCTGGTGGCTGCCGATGCCGAGGATGTCGAGCCGGCCCTCGGGCGTGAGTTCGGCGACGATGGCGACGATCTTCGAGGTGCCGATGTCGAGACCGACGATAAGGTTTTTGACTTCCTTAGACATGAACCACCTTCCCCCCATCCCCCTTCCCACGGAAGGGGGTGACGTTTGTTCGCGAGCTGCGCTCGCTCCATGTTGCTGACTGCGCCGCACTTGGGGCGGCCCGGCGTACGGCGCTCATTTCTTCCCTTCCCCTGCCCGGGCCACGCGCATGGCGAAGCCGTTCGGATAACGCAAATCGATGACGTCGGCGCGCGCCTTGAGCCGCTCGGTTGCCTGGCCATGGACCGCGGCGAAGCGCTGCAGCCGTTCGCTCACGCGCGACTTGGCCTGGTCGCGGCCCAGATCCAGCAGCACGCCGTCATCGAGCCGCAGTTGCCAGGCCTGGCGCGGGCTGAGCGCCAGGCTTCTCGGCTGGCGGCCGAGCGGCTCGAGCAGCGGCAGCAGCTCCCGGTAGCGTGCCAGGATCACCGCCGCCGATCCCTCCGGCCCGACGAACAGCGGCAAAGCGGCGTTGCTGGCGGCGGCGAACACCTCGCCCTCGCGGTTCACCAGCCGCGCCTCGGCGACGCCTCCCGGGAGGGCTTCCTTCGGAGCGTCGGCCTGCTTCCAGCGCGCCGCGGCGACATGCTCCTCGATGGCCAGCTCGAGGCCGTCCGGCCAGCGCCGGCGCACCTCGGCCTTGCGCACCCAGGGCAGCTTCTCGAAGGCGGCGCGCACGGCATCGAGATTGACCGTGAGGAAATTGCCGGCCGCGGCGCTGCGGGCGGCGTATTCGATCTGCGTCGGCGTCACCTCGCGCAGCGCGCCGCCCACCACCACCTCACGCAGCGGAAAGAACGGCAGGCGCGCCACGGCCAGCGTGGCGGCGTAGCCCAGCCCCAGGGCGGCAGCGAAGTAGAGCAGGTCGGCGATCAGGTTCATCAGCGGCGGCCTGTCCCAGAATCCGGCGTTGTCATTGGATTTTCTCTTTGCCTTAGCCAAGCGTCGCCTGCTCCAGTATCTTCAGGCACAGCGTCTCGAAATCGATGCCGACGGCGCGGGCCGCCATCGGCACCAGCGAATGTCCGGTCATGCCCGGCGAGGTGTTCATCTCCAGCAGCCAGGGCTTGCCGGCGGCGTCGAGGATCAGGTCGGCGCGGCCCCAGCCGCGGCAGTCGAGCAGCCGGGCCGACTCCAGCACCAGGTCCTGGATCGTCTCCTCGGCCGACTCGGGCAGGCCGCTCGGGCAGAAGTACTGCGTGGCGTCGCTGAAATACTTGTTCTGCCAGTCGTAGTTGCCGCCCGGCGCGACGATGCGCACCAGCGGCAGGGCCTGGCCGCCGAGGAAGGCCGCGGTCAGCTCCTCGCCGGCGATGAATTGCTCGGCGATCACCAGCGGATCGTGCTCGACGGCCGCCTGATACGCCGCGCGCAGGTCGGCCGCCCGCGTCACCTTGGCGGCGCCGACGCTGGAGCCCTCCCGCGCCGGCTTGACGAAGAGCGGCAGGCCGAGCTCGGCGGCCACCGTGTCCCAGTCGCTGTCGGCCCTGAGGATGTGCCAGGCCGGCGTCGGCAGCTGGCTGGCGTGCCAGACCAGCTTGGTGCGCCACTTGTCCATGGAGAGCGCCGAGGCCATCACGCCGCTGCCGGTGTAGGGGATGCCCAGCAGCTCGAGGGCGCCCTGCACCGTGCCGTCCTCGCCGCCGCGGCCATGCAGGGCGATGAAGGCGCGCTGGAAGTCCGCTTCCTTCAGCCCCCACAGCGGCCGCTCGGCCGGATCGAAGGCGTGGGCGTCGACACCGCGCTTCTGCAGCGCCGCCAGCACCGCCTTGCCGGACATCAGCGAAATCTCCCGCTCGGCGGAGGAACCGCCCATCAGCACCGCCACTTTTCCGAATCGCTTGCTCAAGGTCTCTCTCCGACTATGCGTACTTCACGAACCAGCTCGATGCCGAAGCGCTCGCGCACCGTCTCCTGCACCCGCTCGATCAGCGCCTCGATGTCGGCCGCCGTGGCGCACCGCTCGGGGTTCACGATGAAATTGGCGTGCTTCTCCGACACCTGCGCCCCGCCGAGGCGCAGCCCTTTCAGCCCCGCCGACTCGATCAGCCGCGCGGCGTGCTCGTCCGGCGGGTTGCGGACCACCGAGCCGGCGTTCGGCAATTGCAGCGGCTGGCTGGCGATCCGCTTCTCCAGCAGTTCGCGGATGCGCGTCCGCGCGGCGACGCCGTCGCCCGGCGGCAGGCGGAACCAGGCGGCGGCGAACAGCTCGTCGCTCGCCTCGCGCAGCCCGACGTGGCGGTAGCCGATCTCGAAGTCCTCCGCCCGGCGCTCCTGCAGATTGCCGCGGCGGTCCAGCATCAGCACCCGCTCGACGATGCCCCAGGTCTCGCCGCCGTAGCAGCCGGCATTCATGGCCAGGGCGCCGCCCACCGTGCCGGGAATCCCGGCGAGGAACTCGGCGCCGGCGAGAGCGTGGTTGGCGGCAAAGCGCGCCACCTTCGGGCTGGCGACGCCGGCTTCGGCGTAAATTAGTCCGTCGGCAAAAGTCAGTCTCCCCAGCACGGCGTGGAGGAACACCGCCGTGCCGTCGAAGCCGCCGTCGCGCACCAGCAGGTTGCTGCCGAGGCCGACGAGGAGCAGCGGCTCGTCGATGCGGGTGGCGCGCAGGAAGGCCGCCAGGTCGTCGAGGTCGGCCGGCACGTAGGCGCGCGCCGCCGCGCCGCCGGCGCGCCAGGTGACGTGCCGCGCCATCGGCTCGTTGAACCGCAGTTCGCCGCGCAGCATCTGCGCCAGGTGGCTCATCTCAGACAGGTCCATTGGCCAATTTCCCCGGCACCCCGCCGATCGATCCGGCGCCCATGGTCAGCACCACGTCGCCGTCGCGCGCCACGGCGAGGATCTGCTGCGGCATCTCGCCGATGTCCTCGACGAAGATCGGCTCCAGCGCGCC
>JADLGU010000046.1 GCA_020849155.1 Rhodocyclaceae bacterium
CCATCTTCAGGGCGTTCTTGATCACCGAGGTGCCGGTGATCTTCTTGCCGATGGCCTTGTTCTGCGCCTTGACGTCGGCCGGCAGCGGCGCCTCGGGCGGCCGGCCGTGCACCATGATGGCCTTCAGATTCAAAGCGCCCATCTTGGCGCCGCCGCCGCCGCGCGCCCAGATCGACTTGATGCCGCCCATGATGCCCGAGCAGCGCACCCGGTTCTCGCCGGCGCTGGTGATGCGGGCCAGCGCCATGTCCTTGCGCTCCTTGCAACCGAAGTCGCGCTCGACGGCGGCCGCCGTGTCGAGGTTGTTCAGCCCGACATAGGGCGTGGCGTCATGGAAGGTGACCTCGTTCGGCGCGATGCGCAGCAGGGTCCATTGCGCCGCCTGGCCGTAGAGCACCAGGTGGTCGTAGCCGTGGCGCTTGAGAAAGGCCGGGAAGTAGTCGCCGCCGTTGGCGTCGAGGATGGCGTAGGAGTCGGGCGACTTGCTGGTGAAGTTGCCGCGCGTGGCCGAGGGCATCACGCTGGTCAGCACGCCCGAGCCGAAGATCAGCGGGATCTCGGGGTCGAGGGCGTCCTTTTCCTCCTGCAGCAGGTTGTAGAGCAGCCACATGTTGGCGCCGCGGCCGCCGAGGAAGTGCGTCAGCACCTCGGCCGGCAGGTACTTGCGGCGGGTCTCCCGGGACGCCAGGTCCACGAACAGGGTGGCGCCCTGGGTGGGATATTGGGGTGTGTCGTGGAGCCGGCCGCAAAGCCGCTCGACCAGGGTTTGGATGCGCATGCCTGCCTCCTGTCACCAGATGACCCCAAGCTAGCACGGGCTAATCGGGGCGGATTTGATCCACGTCAAAAAAGGTGAATAGCAAATTGTTTGTGTACCAATTATAATGTGTCCGTGGAGTAAGGTAAAGTCTCGTTTAATTGATGACGGGGGAAGCCATGTCGGCATCGGCAGTGAAGGCAGAAACAGGGTCCAGGCGGGATGCGGCGCCCCGCCCGGTGGAGGAGCTGGACAGCGTCGTGATCCGCTTTGTCGGCGATTCCGGCGACGGCATGCAGCTCACCGGCAACGAGTTCTCCAAGGCCGTTGCGAAGGCCGGCCACGACTTCGCCACCCACCCCGATTATCCTTCCGAGATCCGCGCCCCGACCGGCACCCTGTTCGGCGTCTCCGGCTACCAGATCCAGTTCGCCTCGCGCCAGGTGTTCACCTCCGGCGACGCTCCGGACGTGTTGGTGGCCATGAACCCGGCGGCTCTGAAAACCAATCTCTCCGACGTCAAGCACGGCGGAATCGTCATCGCCAACAGCGGCGCTTTCAGCGACAACAACCTGGCCAAGGCCGGCTACAAGTCGAATCCCCTCGACGACGGCAGCCTGGGCGACTTCCGTGTTTACAAGATCGACATTTCCGAACTGACGGCCCATGCCCTGAAGGAATCAGGACTCTCCAAGAAGGAGATCGGCCGCTGCAAGAACTACTACGCCCTAGGCCTGATGCTCTCCCTCTACAGCCGCCCGCTGGAAAAGGAGGAGGAGGACGTCCGCCGCAAGTTCGCCAAGAAGCCGGAGATCGCCGAGGCCAACGTGCTGGCGCTGCGGGCCGGTTACGCCTACGCCGACGCCACCGAAATGTTCCTCACCAGCTACCGGGTGCGGACGGCCGACATCCGCTCCGGCACCTACCGCAGCCTGACCGGCAACCACGCCGCGGCGCTCGGCTTCGTCGCCGCTTCGGAGCTTTCCGGGGTGCCGCTGTTCCTCGGCAGCTATCCGATCACCCCGGCCACCGACATCCTGCACGAGCTCTCGGCTCTGAAACATTACAACGTCACCACCTTCCAGGCCGAGGACGAGATTGCCGGCATCTGCTCGGCCATCGGCGCGGCCTACGGCGGCGTGCTCGGCATGACCACCACCTCCGGCCCGGGCATGGCGCTGAAGACCGAGGCGCTCGGCCTGGCCGTGATGCTCGAATTGCCGCTGGTGATTGTGAACGTCCAGCGCGGCGGTCCGTCGACCGGCCTGCCGACCAAGATCGAGCAATCCGACCTGCTGCAGGCGGTGTACGGCCGCAATGGCGAGTGTCCGATCCCGGTGATCGCGGCGAGCTCGCCGGCCGACTGCTTCGACTGCGCCATCGAGGCCTTCCGCCTCGCCGTGAAGTACATGACGCCGGTGATCCTGCTCTCCGACGGCGGCATCGGCAACGCCGCCGAGCCCTGGCGCATCCCCGATCCGGCCTCGCTGCCCAAGCTCGAGGTCAAGTTCCGCACCGACCCGGAGGGCTTTCAGGCTTATGCCCGCGACGCCAACCTCGCGCGCGCCTGGGTGCGCCCCGGCACGCCGGGCCTGGAGCACCGCGTCGGCGGCCTGGAAAAGGATTTCCTCACCGGCAACATCTCGCACGACCCGGTCAACCATGAACGCATGGTCGAAGTGCGCGCCGCCAAGGTCGAGGGCATTGCCAAGGACCTCCCGCCGCTCAAGGTGGAAGGGCCGGAGCAGGGCGATCTCCTCATCGTCGGCTGGGGCAGCACCTACGGCTCGATCACCCAGGCGCGCGAGAAGGCCGCCGGGCAGGGGCGCGCCGTGGCCCATGTGCACCTGCGCCACCTCAATCCGCTGCCGGGGGACCTCGGCGAGATCATGCAGCGCTACAAGACGGTGCTGGTGCCGGAGATGAACCTCGGCCAGCTCTCCCGCCTGTTGCGGGAGCGTTTCCTGCGCGAGGTGGTGCCCATGCACAAGGTGCAGGGCAAGCCCTTCAAGGTCTCCGAAATCCACGATCGCATCCTGGAACTGTGCTGAGGAACCCATCATGAGCAACCTGTCCACGGCCTCCCTGCTGACCAAGAAGGATTTCGAGTCGAACCAGGACGTGCGCTGGTGCCCCGGCTGCGGCGACTACGCCGTGCTGGCGCAGATCCAGAAGCTGATGCCGCAACTCGGCATCCCGCGCGAGAACTTCGCCTTCATCTCCGGCATCGGCTGCTCCAGCCGCTTTCCGTACTACATGGAAACCTATGGCATGCACAGCATCCACGGCCGCGCGCCGGCCGTCGCCAGCGGTCTCAAGCTGGCGCGGCCGGAGCTCTCGGTGTGGGTGGTGACCGGCGACGGTGACGCGCTGGCCATCGGCGGCAACCATTTCATCCATGCCATGCGCCGCAACATCGGCCTGAA
>JADLGU010000047.1 GCA_020849155.1 Rhodocyclaceae bacterium
CCGGCCAGATCGCCATCGGCTTCTCCAGCCTCGACCAGCTCGACGGTCTGCTCGAGAAGCTGCGCTAGCTTTTCTCAGAAGCTTTCGGCGGCGTCGGCGCGAAGTAGCTGGCGGCGATCACCAGCAGGGCGACGCCGAGCAGCGACACCGTGCGGCCCAGGGTGTTCACGTGGGCCGTGTCCACCAGCATCAACTTGAGGCCGACCACGCCGAGCAGGCCGAAGCCGGCGAACCACAGCGTGCGCAGGCCGCGCCGGGTGGCCTGGATCATCAGGCCGAGGGCGAGCAGGGTCCACAGGATCGACCAGCTCGCCTGCAATGCCACCGAGTCGATCAGCCTGTCCCAGACGAAGGGCACGCCGAGCCAGTGATGCACCGTGCGCGCCGCGCCGGCGCTGACCCAGGCAAAAGTCAGTCCCCCCAGCACGGCGTACAACAACCCTTTCGCGCGCGACTGCTCGCGCACCCAGGCGAACAGCGTCGCCAGCACGATGATCTGCGCAAGGTCGAGCGGATTGAGCAAGGGGATGTAGGTCCACCCGCCGGCTGCACCGGAGTAATCGAAGTTGAGCACGCAGATCCACGCCGCCAGCGCCAGCACCACCGGGCTCGAGCCCAGGCTCAGGTAGGCGTTGCGGTTCGTTGCGAGCGGCCAGGCGTCGATCCGCGCCGCATAATGCGCCGCCGCGAGCAGCAGCGCCGGCACGACGCCCCAGCCGAGCATGCGCGCCAGCCGGATGTCGGGCAGAAGCTCCTTCAGCTGCCAGCTGGCCTCCCAGCCCGAGAGCGCGGCAAGCACGCAGAAGCCGAGCGCGTGACGCGCGGCGAGCCAGACGTTCTCTCCATCCGCCTCCTGGCGCTTGAGCACGGCAAAGTGGCCGGCATAGGCCGCCAGCCAGCTGAGCCACGCCGCATCGGCGAAGGGATGGCGCTTCAGGTCCAGCACCGCCACGGCGCCGCCGGCCAGCACCAACGGCAGCAGCACGGCTGCCCGCCGCAGCACCAGCCAGCCGAGTCGTCTGCCGGCGAATTCCGCCGCCGCCAGCGGCAGGGCGACCAGCGCCAGCGAGGCGGCGAAGCGCCAGGGCCGCTCGACGAAGACGTCGATCTCGTGGAGGCCGGTGCCGTAGAGCCACAGTGCGCTCCAGAGCAGCATCGCGGCGGAGAGGAATTGCGGCGCCGCCTTCGCATTCAGCCGGCTGGCGGCATGGGCGCCGATCAGGCCGGCGACCGCTACCAGCATGCCGCCGACGAAGACGTCGTTGGCGAGCGCCGTGACATGCTTGAGCTCGTCGATGTGCAGCAGGAAGTAGCCGCCGGCGACGAGCTGTAGCGCCAGGCCCGCGAGCGCGACGCGCAGGCGTTCGCGCTTCGCGCCCATCCAGGCCGCCGCCGCGCCTTCCAGCGCCCACAGCGCCACCGTCGCGCGTGCGCCGAAGGCGAAGGGCACGGCCAGCGTCAGCAGCGCCGCCCCCACCCAGCGCAGGCTTTCCGCCAGCACGGTCAGTTCCTCCCGCCTGCGGCCGGCGACGATGAAGGCGAGCGCGAGGTAATACAGCCCCGCGATGCCCGCCGACCAGGCGAGGCCGTATTCGAAGGGCTCCACCAGCGGCACCTGCAGGAAGCCGCATACCACCGGCGTGCCGAAGATCAGCATGGCATCGACGCGGTCCACCGCCGCAGTGCCCGGCGCCGCCCGCAGCACGAACACGATCGGGATCAGGCTGTAGATGAGGAACAGCACGACGAGGAAGGGCTCGGTCGTGGGGAAATACTCCGGCCGGTAGAACTTCAATCCCCAGTTCACGCCGATGGCGAAGGTGAGCAGGAAGCCCGCCACGTTGAGCGAGCGCCACGACCTGAACCAGCTCAGGCCGAAGATGAACAGGTTGAGCAGGGTGAAATAGGAGAACAGCACCACATGGTTGCCGGTGTCGCTCGAAGCGAGGATCGGCGCGAGGAAGGCGCCGATCATGCCGAGCACCGCCAGCGTGCGCCCGTCCTGGATGGCCGCCAGCAGCATGCCGCCAATGCCGAGCAGCACGAACAGCGCGAAGGCTGCGGTGGTGCCGATGAGCGCATAGCGCGCCAGGGCGAAGTACACGACGAGATACAGCACCGCCACGCCGCCGCCCTGCAGGGCGAAGCCGAACATCTCGTGGCCGGCGCGCTTGTGCCAGCCGAGCACGCCGAGCGCCACGCCGAACAGCGCGGCAATGCCGAGGCGCGCTTCCGCCGGCAGCACGCCGAACTCGGCGGCGAGCTTGAGCGCCGAGCCGACGCCGAAGATCAGCAGCACGACGCCGATCTTCGCCAGGATGTTGCCGCCGAAAAGCAGCTTCGAGAGCCAGCCCGGTTCCTTAGGCGCGGGCATTTCCCCTGCCTGCGGCGTGTCGGCTTCCGCTTCGGAAAAAGTCGGTCTGCGCGGGACGGCGATCTCCACGGACTCGGTTTCGGCGACCGCCTCCGCCGCAGGCACCGCTTCGGCGACGGGCGTTTCCGCCGGCTTCGGCGGTGCGGCCTGCAGCTCGGACAGCATCTTGTAGAGCCAGCGCGTCTTCGCCTCGAGGTCGGCGTAGCGCTGCTCCGATTCGCGCCGCACCCTGCCCAGCCGCCATTCCAGCAGGACGTAGAAGAAGATCAGCGCGACGAAAATGCCGAAGACGGTTTCCATCGTTGCTCCTTATTTGTCACCGCCGCGCAAGTGGGCGACGATTTCCTGCAGTGCTTCCGGCGTCGCCGCGGGCGCCGCCACGGGCGCCGCCACGGCCAGGCTGACTTTCGAGAACAGTCCGCGCCGGAACGGCCGCGTCATGGCCGAACCGCCCTTGCGCGAGAAGAAGCTGCCCCACAAGCCCTGCAGGGCCATCGGCACCACCGGCACCGGCGTGCGCTCGACGATGCGCGTGATGCCTTTCCTGAACGGATACAGCTCGCCCGTGTCGGTGATGCGGCCTTCCGGGAAGAGGCCGACCAGGTCGCCGGCCTCGAGCGCTTTCGCCACTTCCTCGTAGGCCTTCTCCAGCAGCGCCGGATCCTCCTTCGCCGAAGCAATCGGGATGGCGCGTCCTTCGCGGAAGACAAAATTGATGATGGGCAGTTTGAAGATCTGGTGATCCATGACGAAGCGGATCGGTCGCGGGCAGGCCGCCGCGATGATCAGCGCATCGACGAAACTGACGTGGTTGCAGACGATCACCGCCGCGCCTTCCTCGGGGATGTGCTCGATCCCTTCCTTCTTCAGGCGGTACACCGAGTGGATCAGCAGCCAGACGATGAAGCGCATGAGGAACTCCGGCACCAGCCGGTAGATGTAGAGCGCGACGACGGCGTTCATCAGCGCCGTGGCGAGCAGCAGCTGCGGGATGGTGAAACCCGCTGCGAAGAGGCCGATGGCAATGCCGGCCGCGGCGACCATGAACAGCGCGTTGAGGATGTTGTTGCCGGCGATGATGCGCGAGCGGTGCGAGGGCTCGGAGCGGATCTGGATCAGCGCATAGAGCGGCACGATGTAGAAGCCGCCGAAGAGGCCGATGAGAAAGAGATCGCCGAGGATGCGCCAGTGGCCGGCGTCCTGCAGGAACGGCATCAGCGCCATCGGCGCGTGCTGCAGATGCGCGGCGAGGGCGAAGTAGAGGTCGATGCCGAACAGCGTCATGCCGATCGAGCCGAAGGGCACCAGGCCGATCTCCACCTTGTGGCCGGAGAGGCGCTCGCACAGCAGCGAACCGATGCCGATGCCGATCGAGAAGACG
>JADLGU010000048.1 GCA_020849155.1 Rhodocyclaceae bacterium
AATTCCTACAAATATCTGCCCGGGGAGTTCGCCGCGCTCGCCGGCGCGGCGGGCTGGGCGCCGGCCGGCGAGTGGCTGGCCGAGGAGGCCGCCTTCGCCGTGCAGCACTTCCGCGCCGCCTGAAACTGGAGTAGCTTTCGCCCATGGAACGCAACCCGCTCGAAGCGCTGCTGCTCGCATTCCACGCCGGCAAGCTGGAGCCGGAGGACTTCGCCCGCCACCTGCTCGACGAGCAGGTGTTCCTGCCGGTGCGCGACGACAAGCGCGACATCGGCGGCCTCCAGTCCTCCACCCTGGCCGACCCGCTGGTGGTCAGCGTCGCCGAAGGCGAGCGCGTGCTGGTGCTGTTCTCCGACCCGGCACGGGCCCGCGACTTCCTCGCCCACTTCCCCGGCTACGGCGGCGGCGTGCTGGTCGAGTTCGCCTGGGTGCTGCGGCGGATGGGCGCCGGCCTGTCGGTCTCCATCAACCCCGACCAGGAACCGGGCTTCGACCTCGACCCCGAAATGGTCGCCATGCTCGCCGGCCTGCTGCCGGAGGAGAACCAGTAGCCGCAGGAAAAAACCGGTCTGCGCAGGACGGCGATGGGCATGAAGAAAGCCAGCACGAAGCTGGCTTTTGTGTTCTTGGTGGTGCGGGGGCGACTACGGTCGAGCGGTTTATGCGTTTATCCGAGCTCGTCGCCGTGTTACAGCGGCCCGGGTTGCCATTGTCTGGCGCGCCCATTCAGTCGCAGGACTCGGATGCCGGGTGTTCGTTTCCCCATGGGTACAAGCGGGGAATCCAATAGGTCAGCGCGCCGGCGGTCGCGACCGCCACGGCGGAACCGGCCGCGAACAGTGTCCATGAATCGGGCTTCAATGCCCCCAGGGCGATGATCAGCGTGAGCGCCGGCAGATCCAGGAAATGAGTAAAGGAAGGGACGAGCTTCCCGCGTTCCTCTTGCAGTTCCCTGGTGAAATCTCCTTCCGCCAGCGCGCGGATGGTCATGCGACGCAAGCGCATGAAGTAGAGGCGAGTGACCGTATTGCCTTCGATGAATTCGGCAAGAAACAGGACGACCATGCCGGCAAGCCAAGGAATCTCGAGGAAGGCGGATCCGCCATAAAACGCGACGATCATCCAGGTGCCGGATGCGAGCAGGAGGAGCGCGCCCGGCACGACGAGTCCGTCGTAGAAGACCGCAATGTTGCGCACGGCCTCGGCGAACTGGCGCAGATCGCGCAATTGCCGCGACCGGAGATCGGCCATCCACACGCCAACAAGGCCGGCACCCATCAGGATGGCACCGAGGATGTGACCGAACTTGAGCAAGTCGTACGTCATCTCGAAACCTCGGATCAGGACTGAACGCGCCGCAACCGGCCGGCCAACTTCAGGCCATCGCGCAAATTCAGGCCCATCAGCGTCAACTGGACAAGCCCGACGGCCAGCTCCAACGCTTGAAACGCGTAAAACACCGCGTCGAATTCTCCGGCAGCGGCCTTGTGCGACAGAAAGAACGCGGCCGGCACCATGACCAACAAGCCGTTCAGGGCGATGAAGGGCATGCGCTTCTTCTTGCTTTCGACAAGGCGCCCGGCGCGCCCGCCGGCGAGCGAAATGCCGCTGCCGCCGACGATGGCCATTGCCGGAACGAGCAGCCACATGCCTTGCAGAATCGCTTGCTTGACGGCAACCACCGCCTCCTCGGAGAGGAATAGCTCCGAAATCGCCGTCGACGTCCAAAAGCTCAGGATGCAGAGCATGGCTACAGTGCCGGCGCTGGCGTGGATAATTGCTTTCATGATCGGCTAAGCTCCATGTTCCGCCACCCAACTTGGGTGGAGAACGCGCAGTCTAGGATGTTGACATCATGATGTCAACTTGAATGTATTGAACCATATTGTGTATGATGCGACCAATGAAAGCGCACAAACATACGGCGGCCGGGGCCGCGTTGTCCGGCTCCGTTCTCGATCTGTTCAAGCTCAGCAGCCGAATGCTGGCTGCAGGCGATCGGTTGGTTGCGGACCTCGGCTTGACGAGTGCGCGCTGGCAGGTGCTGGGTACCATCGTTGCGGCGGAGCGGCCGCAGCCGGTCGCGTGGCTGGCGCGCGACATGGGCGCCAACCGTCAAAACGTTCAACGCATCGTGAACGATCTGGAGAGAGAGGGGTTGGTTGTCTTTGCCCCGAACCCGCATCATCGGCGAGCTTCGTTGGTCCTATTGACGGACAAAGGGCAACAGGCGTTCGATTCCGCGATGCGTCTCCAGGCGCCGTGGATCAACAAACTGGCGGAAGGGCTTCCGGTCAACGCCATTGAGACGACCCATCGGATCATCACCGCCGTTCTGACGAGGCTGGAGGACGACGGCGAAGCTGAAGAGCCAAGCTAATCGCTACGGTCGCCCGACGTCCCATGGACGCTCACGCCGACGTACAAAACAGCCGGCTGAACGGTCGACAATGCGGAGAGAGAGGAAACAAGAGCGCTCCCGAGTATTCAGGAGCGCTTGGTAGTACGTGGTGGACCGGAGGAGGATCGAACTCCCGACCTTCGCATTGCGAACGCGACGCTCTCCCAGCTGAGCTACCGGCCCGAAAGAGGGGCGGATTATAGCGGGTTTGGGGGGCTACGGCCAGTTGCCCCTCTCCCCAACCCTCTCCCCGCGTGGGAGAGGGGGAAGTATCAGGTCTCGTCGTCCTCGCCGGAGCCGGCAGCGGCGCGGCGCAGGCGGTCGTTCACCGCCAGCCAGGCCTCGCCCGCCGGCGGCTGCTGGACGAGGATGCGCGCGCAGCCGAGGGCATCGAGTGCGCGCAGGCTGGCGTAGAGGTCGTGGGCAAAGCCGGCCGGCTCGGCGGGCGACTGTTTCCAGGTGACGAGGTCGTGGCTGATGGCCTGGGAGGTGGGCGCCAGCACCGCCACGCGCTCGCCCGCCACCAGGGCGTTCCTCAGGGCGAAGAGCAGGCCGTCGGAGGAGACCAGTTGCAGCGGGGTGCGCGGCGCATAGTGCGCCGCCAGACTGCCCGAGACGCGCGGCGCCTCGGCCTGCGGCGCGGCGGTGTCCGGCGTGCAGCCGAGCACGCGGGCGATGTCGGCGGCGCCGATGGCGCCGGGACGCAGCAGCACCGGCACGCCGCGCGACAGATCGAGGATGGTCGACTCGATGCCGACCGGGCAGGCGCCGCCGTCGAGCACCAGCGGCACGCGCTCGCCCAGTTCCTCGCGCACGTGGGCGGCGGTGGTCGGGCTGATGCGGCCGAAGCGGTTGGCCGAGGGTGCGGCGATGCCGCCATCGAAAGCGGCAAGCAGCTCCAGCGCCAGCGGGTGGTTCGGCACGCGCAAGCCCACCGTGTCCTGGCCGCCGGTGACGGCGTCCGGGACATCCGGCTGGCGCTTCAGGATCAGCGTGAGCGGTCCGGGCCAGAAGGCCGCGGCGAGCCGCTCGGCTTCGGCCGGCACCTCGCGCGCCCAGCGCGCAAGCTGCGCGGCCGCGGGTAGGTGCACGATCAGCGGGTGGTCGGCCGGGCGGCCTTTGGCGGCGAAGATCTTCGCCACGGCGGCCGGGTCGGCGGCGTCGGCGCCGAGGCCGTAGACGGTTTCGGTGGGGAAGGCGACGAGCTCGCCGCGCCTGAGTAGCGCGACGGCCCGTTCGATCTCAGGTCGCATCGCGCAGGAGAACAAAAGTCGGTCTGCGCAGCACGGCGACCGGCGCGGGTCAGCTTTCCGGCAGCGACTTGGCCAGCACCTTCTCGGTCTGGCGGACGCGGAAGTCGGCGAGCTTCTTCGCCAGCTCCTTGTCGGAGAGCGCCAGCATGGCGACCGCGAACAGCGCCGCGTTGGTGGCGCCGGCCTCGCCGATGGCGAAGGTGGCGACGGGAATGCCGCCGGGCATCTGCACCATCGACAGCAGCGAATCGAGGCCCTGCAGGTGCTTGGAGGGCATCGGCACGGCCAGCACCGGCAGTTCGGTCTTGGCCGCCAGCACGCCGGCCAGATGCGCCGCGCCGCCGGCGGCGCCGATCAGCACCTTGAGGCCGCGGTCGTCGGCCATACTGGCGTAGTCGAGCGCGGCATCCGGCGTGCGATGCGCCGAGAGGACTTTCGCTTCATAGGGCACGCCGAAGCGCTTCAGCGTCTCGGCGCAGACCTTCATGACGGGCC
>JADLGU010000049.1 GCA_020849155.1 Rhodocyclaceae bacterium
ATTCCTCGTCGGCGGCGGCGATGCGCCGGCGCAGGTCGGCCAGTTCGCCCGGCCGCGCCGCCTCGCCCAGCAGCGCCGGCAGGTCGATCAGCATGCGCCAGCAGTATTCCTGCAGGCATTCGCCGGCGATGGCACGTTCGCGCGCCAGCCGGGCCGGCTCGCCGGCGCGCAGGCCGCGCGCCGCTTCAACGGCCGTCGCCGCCGCCACGCCCTGCGCCCGGCCGCAGACGCTGAAGAGCAAGGGCACCCGCCGCAGGACCTCCTCGACGGGCTGGTCTTCCAGCACGCGATAGGCCGCAGCGGGCCGGGTGGAACGGATCTTCACCCCGGCAATCCGCTTGCCATCCCAGGCGATCTCGAACTCCAGCTTGCCTTCGGCGATCATCTTCTTTCCAATCCGCAAGGTCTCTTGGATAACAAGAAGCATGCCGGCTTGAGTGGCATTTCTTGTTGTTGTTAAACAATTAGTTAAGAATTAAGCGCAGTCGGAAATAAACAATAACTGCCGCTTAATCGACTGAACCGGAAGGATACTAACCGGCAGGTGAATTTACGCTCGTTGACCCAGGTCAGTCAAAGGTCTTCCAATGGCCGGAAAGCAGGGATTCGACGAAACCTGCGGCCGCCTCCAGGTTGGCCGCGGCCTCGGCGCTCAGGGGCGCGCCGAGTTCGAAGGCGTTGCCTCGGATGGTCAATAGCCAGCACGGCGGCGGCTCGCGGCCGGTGACCTGGCGGAACACCGCCAGCAGGGCCTCGGGTTTCATGGCATGGGTGGTATAGCCGAAGCCGGGCGACGGCCGCAGCCGATCGAAGGCGTAAGGGGAAGCGCAGGAAACACTGGCATCGACGAACAGCACGCGCTCCCGGCCCTCGAGGTCGAGCGCATGCTCGGGTTGCAGCTGGAAGTCGGTGAGCAGGGCCACCTCGCCCCACTCTGGATGGGTCGGCCGCAAGGCCTCGATGCGCGCGATCAGCGCCGGGCCCAGCGCATCGTCGCCGCGGCTAGGATTGCCCCAGGCGAAGACCAGCACTCCCAATCAGACAGGCTGAAAACGAGGATCAGGCCGCCTCGGCATATCGGCGCACATCGAATTCCACGCCGGAACACGCGGCGGATTCCGCCTGACGCAAGACGGACGCAGTGACTTTCTCGTCATGAAAGACTTCTCCGCAATTCTCGCAAATGCGCGCCGGCACATTGCGGAACACCAGCGTCGTGCCGTGCCGTTCGAGCGTAAGACTGGCTGTGCCTGCTCGCGTTTCACCGTATTTGCAGATCGGGCATTTCATGGCTTGCTCCTCTTCGTGTAACCCTCCTCCCACAAATCAGGATCGGGTTCATACACGGTAACGATGATACGCTCATCCTGGATCGAATTTTCGGCGCATACGACATGCAGCGGCCGGGCGCCGACAAACCCCAGCCAAAGCGCGCTGGGATAGGGCGTATCGTCCTGATACCGCTCAATCAGCTTGCCTCCTGCCAGAACCGCGACGACGTCCTCGACCGACACAGTCCTTTCGAACATACGCCGGATTGCATGTTGTCGAAAAACCAGCTTCATATCCCGCCCTTGGCCAGCCGATCCACAACCGCGCCTCCGGCCTCCACCAGCTCCAGTTCGAGCGGCATCTTCCCCAGCGCATGGGTGGCGCAGGAGAGGCAGGGATCGAAGGCGCGGATGGCGACCTCGATGTGGTTGAGCAGGCCCTCGGTCAAGGTGCGGCCGTCGAGGTATTGCCGCGCCACCTGGCGCACCGCCTCGTTCATGGCCTGGTTGTTGTGCGTGGTGGACACGATCAGGTTGGCGCTGACGATCTGGTCGTCCTCGTTGACGCGGTAGTGGTGGATCAGCGTGCCGCGCGGCGCCTCGATGACGCCGACGCCGCGCAGCTGGCGCTCGCCGCGTACGACCAGGTCGCCGCCGGAAAGGTCGTTGTCGAGCAGCAGCTCCTTGATGCCCTCGGCGGCGTACAGCATCTCGATCATGCGCGCCCAGTGGTAGCCGAGCGGCGCAGACAGTGCCGCGCCGGCGTCGAAGGCCTTGAAGGCGACGCGCTCGGCCTCGGCCTGTTCGGTCGGGATGAAACCGCACTGCGCCAGCCGCGCCAGCGGGCCGACGCGGTACCAGCCGGCCTCGGTGCCCCGCTCGACGATGAAGGGGAACTTCATGTACGACCAGGGCTTCACTTCCTCGTGGATCAGCTCGTAGTAGTGCTGGTAGTCGGCGTGGTCGAAGATCGTTCCGCCCCGCGCATCGGTGGCGCGCAAACCGCCGTGGTAGAGGTCGAGGGCGCCGTCGGCGCGCACCAGGCTGAGCCGGTTCGAGTCGAAGCGGCCGAAGGATTCATAGAGTCGGGCGTTGTCGGCGAACAGCTTGCGGATGATGCCGACCGCTTCGCGGCTCCATTCGACGATGCTGTCGATCCCGCCGAGCAGCTCGGCGCGCTCGGCGCGGCTCAGGTTCTTGTTCACCCCGCCCGGCACCGAGCCGGTGCCGTGCACCCGCTTGCCGGCGGTGTGGCGGATGATCTCCTGGCCGTACTTCCTCAGCAGCACGCCCTTCTTCGCCACCTCGGGTGCCACGGCGGCGACATGGACGACGTTGCGCTTCGCCACCTCGGCATCGAAGCCGAACAGCAGGTCGGGCGAGGCGAGGTGGAAGAAATGCAGTGCATGCGACTGCAGGATCTGGCCGAGGTGCATCAGGCGGCGCAGCTTCTCGGCGGTGGGCGTCAGCTGCTTCGCGCCGACGATGAGGTCGAGCGCCTTCGAGGCGGCCAGGTGGTGCGACACCGGGCAGATGCCGCACAGGCGCTGCACCAGCACCGGCACCTCCCAATAGGGCCGGCCCTGGATGAACTTCTCGAAGCCGCGGAACTCGACGATGTGCAGCCGCACCTGGTGCACCGTGTCGTCGGCGTCGAGCAGGATCGTCACCGTGCCGTGGCCCTCGACGCGGGACACCGGTTCGATGACGACCCGCTTCAGGTTTTCGGGATGGGCGGCGGTTTCGAG
>JADLGU010000050.1 GCA_020849155.1 Rhodocyclaceae bacterium
CTGGGCTGGCGCCTGACCGGCGAGGAGCGGGAACGGGCGCGCCTGCGCCAGCTGTTCGGGCGCTACGTCTCGGACCAGGTTGTCGATGCCCTGCTGCGCTCGGGCAGCCGTCCCGAGCTGGGCGGCCAGTCGCAGACAGTGACCGTGCTGTTCTCCGACATCCGGAATTTCACGACCCTCAGCGAGCGGCTCGACGCGAAGGAGGTGGTGGAGATGCTCAACACCTATTTCGAACGGGCCTGCGCGCCGCTGCTGGCCGAGGGCGGCAGCATCGACAAGTTCATCGGCGACGCCGTCATGGTTGAGTTCGGCTCCCCTTTGCCGGTGCCGGATCATGCCCTGCGCGCGGTGCGTGCCGCGCTGGCCCTGCGCGATGTCGCCGCGGAATTTGCCGGCTGGATGCGGCAGCGCTTCCCGGACCGCGACCTGCCGCCCTTCGCCGTCGGCATCGGCCTGCACAGCGGCGAGGCGGTGGTCGGCAACATCGGTTCATCGTCGCGCATGGAGTTCACCGCCATCGGCGACACCGTGAACCTCGCCTCGCGCCTCGAGGGCATGACCAAGCAACTGGGTTGCGCTATATTGATCAGTGAAGCGACCCTGGCCGCGGCAGGCGCCGGGCTGGTGTGCGGGCGCAGCGAACTGGTCACGGTGAAGGGCCGGGCGGCGCCGGTACGGGTGTTTGAAGTCCTAGGGCTCGAAACGGGAGATGAACATGATGCGTAGCGTGGCATGCTGGCTGGGCCTGTTCCTGCTTTCGGCAACGGCCTGGGGCGCCGAGGTCGGTCTGGTCACAGCGTTGTCGGGCAAGGCGATGCTGCAGGAGGAAAAGGCCGCCGCCGCCGAACTCCGGCCCTTCGTCAAGCTGCGTCCCGGCGACCGCCTGGTCCTGGAGGCGGCCACCCGGCTGCAGCTGGTGTATTTCGAGGGCGGTCGCCAGGAAACCTGGCAGGGCGCCGGCCAGCTGGAGGTCGGCGGCGCGGCCAGCAAGCCGCTCAAGGGCGGTCTGCAGCCCGAGGTCAAGACCCTGCCGGCGATTATGGTCAAGCAACTCTCGAAGACGCCTTCGGCGGACGGCAATGTCAAGGCCGGCATGGTGCGGATGCGCTCGATGCCTTCGGGCGGTACCCTGGAGTCGATCGAGCGGAACTACGCCGATCTGCGGCAGAAGGCCGACCCCGGCGACCGCAACCCCGAGCTGTATCTCCTGTCGGGCTACTTCGAGTTGCGCGAATACGAACGCCTTGAGCGCCTGCTGGCGCAGCTGGGCGAGAAGACGCCCAACGACCTCGAGCTGCGCACGCTCAAGGCGCTCTATGCCCGCGCCATCAACAATGCACGCACGGCGGCGCGCTGACTAGTGGCATGCCGGAAAGGGGGGGCATCCATGAACTCCAAGAAGGACGCATTCAAACGGGCCCTCTGCGCGGCCGGATCGACGTTCGCCGCCGCTGCCGCCTTTGCCAACTGCGACGACATCGTCCGTCTCGATTACGCCCCTGCCGTGTCGGCCAACAACCTGGCGGGTGCCAGGGAAATCCTCAGTTCCTCTCCAGAATGTTTTGGCGGCGGCTCCACGACTTCACGGGTGCAGATCACCGGCACGATGTTCCAGCAGGCCGCGGCCATCTCCACCACGCTCTCCGGCCGCCAGCTTCTGGGTGGGCCGGCGCCGATCGCTGCAGTCGGTCTGCGCGGCGCCTCCGCCGGCGCCGGGAACGGGCAGTGGAATGTCTGGGGCAACCTGGGCGAGACCGGCACGCGCCAGCGCTATGCCGCGAATACCATTTACAGCGGTCCAGGTTTCGCCGAGAACGAAATGGATGTGTTGAACGCGGTGTTCGGCGTCGATTACACCTTCTCACCGGGGCTGGCGGCGGGCCTCTCCCTCGGCATCGACAGGGGGGACGGCAGCGGGGGCCACACCAATCCCGCCTTCGCGGCGAACAACATCAGGTCGCGCGGCTTTGCGGCAGCCCCGTACCTCGGCTGGCAGATCAGTCGGACGCTGTCGCTCGACGCCAGCATCGGCCTGGGCAGGGGCGGCGTCGATACGCACACCACCAATTCGGTGGATTCTCACCGCTGGTACGGCGCCGCCAACCTCAATTACAACCGCTGGCTGGGCAACTGGCAGTTCGGCGGCCGCGCCAGCATCCTGCACGGCGTCGAGGACTACGGCAGCATCAGGGTGAGCGGCGTTTCCTACGCCGGCACAGGTGCGCGCAACGCCCTCGACCAGCTGCGCCTGGCCGTGCAGGCCGGCTACTGGATGAACGGCGTGATGCCGTACGCGGCCCTGGCCTACGCCAACGACGTGCGACGCAAGACCACCCAGTTCGGCGCGCCCTCGAATCCCCTTGGTCGCGACGGCTGGGACTGGCGCCTGGGGGTGAATTTCTATTCGCTTCGGGATGGGGCATTCGGGGGGCTGGCTTACGGCCAGGAGGAGGGCCGTAACAAGCAAAAAAGCCACGTTTTCACGGCGAACATCGGCTTGCGGTTCTAGCTTCTCTTGCCAGCCCTCCGTTTGAGGGGTATAAATCCTCAGGATTCCATGTTGTACGCGCCGGAAGGGCGTATCCGTCTTCTGGCTCTGGGAAATGGGGGCAACCATGAAAAGACATCTGCTGCGCGGCGGCGTTGCCGTCGCCGTCACCACGCTTTCTTCCGCCGCCTGGGCCACACCCTGCGATAGCGCCTTGTCGTCCTATGAGTCCTATGTCAGCAGCAACCTGCCGTTCAACGCTGCCCAAATCGTTTCGAACCATCCGGAATGTTTCGCGGGCAGCCCGTCGCGGTCGCTCATCAGCTTCAGCACCACTTCGCTCCTGGTTTTTTATAAGTCGCTGACGATTCTCGCGATGCGGCGCATGTTTGCCTTGAGGAGTTCCAATGCCCCTTTCATGAGCGGCGACAGCGGCCAAACGGGCATGGCTGCCGGCGGCTCGGGCGGCAAGTGGAACTTCTGGAGCAACCTTACCCGCAACGACACCAGCCAGACCTACTTGGCGGCGAACGGTTTTCGGGCGAAGAACGAAGCGGACGTGACTACGGTCGTGCTCGGCGGCGACTACGCCCTGAGCAAGGACCTCACCTTCGGTGTTTCCGCTGCCTACGACGACGGTGCCGGCGGCGGCAGCAACCGTTCTCCGGGCAGCACGCCGAACGGCATTCAGACCGACGGCTACCTGATTTCGCCCTACCTCGGCTGGCAGTTCGGCAAGCACTGGTCGCTCGATGCCAGTGCCGGCTTCGGCCGCGGTCGGCTGGAGACGACCACCAACACCGATTCCAAGGCCAACCGCTGGTTCGCCGGGGGCAGCCTCAACTACGAGCGCTGGGTTGGTAATTGGCAGTTCGGCGGGCAAGCCAGCCTGCTCCATGCCGTGGAGGACAACGGCGACATGAGGAACTCTGCGACCGGCGCCAAGTTCGTCGGCACCGATGCCAGGAACACCCTCGATCAGCTACGCCTCGGCGTGCAGGCTGGCTACTGGTTGAACGGCATGATGCCCTATGCCTCGTTGGCCTATGTCAGCGACGTCGGCCGCAAGACCACCCAATTTGGCGTCAGCGGCAACCCGATCGGGCGCGACGCATGGGTTGCCGGGATTGGCGTGAATTTCTTTTCGGTGAAGGACGGCGTCACCGGAGGCATCGGCTACAACCAGGAATTCGGCCGCAACAACCAGAATAATTACAGCCTGACAGCCAACCTCAACGTCCGTTTCTGAACCTAGTGGGGTGGCTTCGCGGGGCCGCGCTGACAGGCGCGGCCCTTTGTTTTCTGGCCGGTTGTTCGCTGGTCGATGCGATCGGCGGTTCGCGCGAGCGTGTCGTCGGCTGGGCGGCGGCGCACGGCTTTCGCGCCGAGCGGATTACCACCGGGCAATTCGTCCTGCTCGGCCTTTTGCGGCAGCGCACGGCGGACGATACGCTGACGATCTATATCGAGGGCGATGGTGCGCCCTGGCCGAGCCCATACCATCCCCCTTCGGATCCGACCCCGCGCGACCCGCTGGCTCTGCGTCTGGCCGATCGCGATACCGCGCCGCAGCTGGCCTATCTCGGACGGCCGTGCCAGTACCAGGACGATC
>JADLGU010000051.1 GCA_020849155.1 Rhodocyclaceae bacterium
CGGAGCAGACGGCGCGAACGCCGGTGCGGTTGTTGTAGTGAATGGTCTTCTTGTATTCCTCGTAGACGTTGTTGCGCATCTCGTGGCAGCCGATGCAGAACGCCTCGGTGTTGGTCGCTTCGACCACGGTATGGAAGCCGCCCCAGAAGACGATGCCTGCGACGAAGCCGCCTGCCACCAGGACGAAAAGGGAATACTTGGCGCTGGGCCGGCGCAATGCGCTCCAGCAACGCCCGATCAAGCTGTTGTTATCGGCCATGCTCGCTCCTTGTTCATTCTCCCGCTCATGTCGCGAGATAACTATAGGAATTTAATGAAAAAGCGCTGCGAATAATGGCCGACATGGTGCGCTGCGGCATTGATATAACGCAAACTTTCGCGAATAACCTGAAAAAATCAGGGTTTTGCGGCAGGGGGTTTTTTCCGGATCTGCTTCTGCGCCGCGGCGCGTGCCTTCTTGATGCTTTCGGCCAGGGATTGGGCGTCTTCCGATTCCGGCGGCAGCCGCTTCAGCAGGCGCTCCCAATGGGCGGCGGCGGCGGCGAAATCCTCCCGCTCGTAGGCGGCGGTGCCGGCCAGCACCAGGGCGTCGGGGAAATCCGGGTCGAGCTTGAGGGCGCGGGCCAGCAGCTCGCTGGGCCGGCCGCGCAGCGAGCCGCCGGTCGCCAGCGCCAGCGCCTCGGCGTATTCCGAGAGCAGGTGCGGGTCTTCATCGACCAGCTTGCCGGCCTTGGCGAAGGCGCGTGTCGCTTCCTCGTAGCGGCCCATCGCCTTGTAGGAGCGCGCCAGCATGACCCAGCCCTTGGGGTCGGCATCGGGGTTCTGTTCCATCCGCTCGGCGAGCTTGGCGACCATTTCCTCGATCTGCTGCGCCGTGAATTTGGGCGGCTTGGCCTCTTCCGGCGCCAGCGCCGGCAGGTTGCCGAGGGCGAAATAGATGAGGGCGGCGGCGATCGGCAGAGAGAGGCCGATGGCCAGGGCGCTTTTCCTGGCCGGCTGGCCGTGGGCCGCCGCCGCCTCATCGCCGGCGGCGTCTTCCAGCAGGCGGCGCTGCAATTCGCGCCGGCTTTCCTCGTAGTCGTGCCGGTCGAGGCCGCCGCCGGCGAAGTCGCGCTCCAGCTCGGCCAGCTGGTCGCGGTAGATGCCGGCATTGATGGCGCGGCGCGAGGCCTCGGCGCCGGCGGCGCGGCGGCGCAGCAGCGGCGCGATCAGCAGCAGCAGGGTGAGGGCGACGAGGAGCGCCGCGCCGATGAGGAAGCCGGTCATTTCCCGCTATCCCCTTCGCCATCCTTGAGCAGCGCCTCGGCCTGCTGCTGCTCTTCGGCGCTCAGTTCCGCCGCGGCGACGCGACGGCTTCGCCGGCGCAGCACCGCCACCAGGGCGGCGACGCCGGCGACCAGCAGCAGGAAGGGCCCGAACCAGAGCAGGAAGGTGGTGCCCTTCAGCGGCGGCCGGTAGCGCACGAAGTCGCCGTAGCGGCCGGTCATGAAGTCGAGGATCTCCTTGTCGGACTTGCCCTGGCCGATCTGCTCGCGGATCTCGCGGCGCAGGTCCTGGGCCAGGTCGGCGCGCGAGGCGGCCAGCGACTCGTTCTGGCAGACCAGGCAGCGCAGCTCCTCGGAGATCGTCACCATGCGCTTCTCCACCGCCTCGTCCTGCGCCAGCGGCGCGGCTTCCCTGGCGTTCAGAGGACTGAGGACTGAGGACAGAAGACAGAACAGGAGAAACCAGGCCGGTTTCATTTCTGCAGCTCCCTCACCAGCGGCAGGATGGTCTTTTCCAGCGCCTCCTGGGTCACCGGGCCGATCTGCTTGAAGCGGATCACGCCGGCCTTGTCGATGACGTAGGTCTCCGGCACGCCGTAGACGCCGTAGTCGATGCCGACGCGGCCCTCGGCGTCGACGATCGACAGCGCGTAGGGATCGCCGAACTGCTTCAGCCAGCGCAGCGCGTCTTCCTGCTTGTCCGTGTAGTTGAGGCCGTAGATCGGCACGAGGCCCGACTTCGCCAGCTCGACAAGCAGCGGGTGTTCCTGGCGGCAGGAGACGCACCAGGAAGCCCAGACGTTGAGCAGCCAGACCTTGCCCTGCAGGTCCTTCGGCGCAAACCTCGCCTCCGGCCGGTGCAGTTGCGGCAGATCGAAGGCCGGCGCCGGCTTGTTGATGAGCGGCGAGGGCACCTCGCGCGGATCGCGGTTCAGGCCGATGGCGAGGAACACCACCAGCACGATGAAGATGCCCAGCGGCAGGAGGAAACGATTCATGCCTTGGCTCCTTGCATGGCCGGCAGGGTGGCTGAGGACTTCTTCAGCCGGTAGCGCCGGTCGCTGAGGGCGAGCAGGCCGCCCAGCGCCATCAGCAGGCAGCCGCCCCAGATCCAGTCGACGAAGGGCTTGTAGTACACCCGCACGCTCCAGGCCCGCTCGTCGATCGGCTCGCCAAGCGAGACATACACATCGCGCAGCAGGCCGGCGTCGATGGCCGCCTCGGTCATCGGCATCGCCGAGGAGAGATAGTTGCGCTTTTCGGGATGGAGCGTCTTCAATGCCCTGCCGTCCCGCAGGAGTTCCACTTCGCCCACCATGGCGCGATAGTTCGGCCCCATCTCCGGCCGCACGCCGACGAAGCGGAAGCTGTAGCCGCCCACGCTCACCGTGTCGTCCGGCTCCATGCGCACGTCCTTCTCCTCCTGGTAGGCCGATACCAGGGTGACGCCGATGACGAAGACGGCTATGCCGATGTGGGCGAGATGCATGCCCCACCAGCTGCGCGGCTGATCGAACAGGCCGCCCTGGCTGCCGCGCAGGCGGACAACGATGCCGACTGCGCTGGCGCCGACGATCCAGGCGGCGAGCGCCAGGCCCAGCGCCACCAGCGGCGACCAGCGGCCGTAGGCGAAGGGTACGGCCGCGGCAAAAGTCAGTGCCCCCAGCACGGCGGGCCACAGCGGCTTCAGGGTGTCCGCCAGGCTGGCGTGCTTCCAGCGCATCAGCGGCCCGGGCGCCATCAGCAGCAGCACCGGCACCATCAGCGGCACGAAGACCGAATTGAAGTAGGGCGGGCCGACCGACAGCTTGCCCAGGCCCAGGGCGTCGATGAACAACGGATAGAGCGTGCCGAGCAGCACGCTGCCGCAGGCCACCAGCAGCAGCACGTTGTTCATCAGCAGCGCCGATTCGCGCGAGACCAGGCCAAAAGTGCCGCCCAGGCCCACCTTCGGCGCGCGCAGGGCGAACAGGTAGAGCGAGCCGCCGACCACCGCGGCGAGGAAGATCAGGATGAAGATGCCGCGGCGCGGGTCGGTGGCGAAGGCGTGCACCGAGGAGAGCACGCCGGAGCGCACCAGGAAAGTGCCGAGCAGGCTGAGCGAGAAGGCGGCGATGGCCA
>JADLGU010000052.1 GCA_020849155.1 Rhodocyclaceae bacterium
AAGCCGGAAATGGTCAGGAACATGGCCGACCAACCGCTGATCCTGGCGCTGGCCAACCCGGTGCCGGAAATCCTGCCGGAGGAGGCCAAGGCCGTGCGGCCGGACTGCATCATCGCCACCGGCCGCTCCGACTACCCCAACCAGGTGAACAACGTCCTCTGCTTTCCCTTCATCTTCCGCGGCGCGCTCGACGTCGGCGCCACCACCATCACCCAGGAGATGGAGCTGGCGACGGTGCGCGCCATCGCCGACCTGGCCCACGCCGAGCAGTCCGATGTGGTGGCGGCGGCCTATGCCGGCTCGGAACTCAACTTCGGCCCGGAATACCTGATTCCCAAGCCCTTCGACCCGCGCCTGATCGTCAAGATCGCCCCGGCGGTGGCCAAGGCCGCCATGGATTCCGGCGTGGCGGCGCGGCCGATCGCCGATTTCGACGCCTACCGCGAGCAGCTGCAGCAGTTCGTGTACCACTCCGGCCTGCTGATGAAGCCGGTGTTCGCGGCGGCCAAGAAGATCGACAAGCGCGTGGTGTACGCCGAGGGCGAGGACGAGCGGGTGCTGCGTGCCGTGCAGGTGGTGGCCGACGAGCGCCTGGCCCGGCCCATCCTCATCGGCCGCCCCGAGGTGATCGAGCACCGCATCGAGAAATGCGGTCTGCGCTTGCGGCCGGGGGTGGACTTCGAGCTGTGCAATCCGCAGAACGACCCGCGCTACAAGGACTACTGGCAGACCTACCACCAGCTCACCGAGCGCAAGGGCGCCTCGCCCGGCTACGCCCAGATCGAGATGCGCCGCCGCCACACCCTGATCGGCGCCATGATGATCCACAAGGGCCACGCCGACGGCATGCTGTGCGGCACCTTCGGCACCTACGCCCTGCACCTGCATTACGTCGACCAGGTGATCGGCCGGCGCGCGGGCATCTCCTCCTACTACGCCATGAACGGCCTGATGCTGCCCAGGCAGACGGCCTTCCTTTGCGACACCTACGTGAACTACGACCCGACGGCCGAACAGCTGGTGGAGATGACCCTCCTGGCCGCCGAGGAGGTGCGCCGCTTCGGCCTGACGCCCAAGGTGGCGCTGCTCTCGCACTCCAGCTTCGGCAGCTACGACACCCCCAGCGCGCGCAAGATGCAGCTGGCCACCGAGCTGCTCTGGCAGCGTGCGCCGGAGCTGGAAGTGGAGGGCGAGATGCACGGCGACGCCGCCCTCTCCGGCGACGTGCGCGCCCAGGTCTTCCCCCGCGCCCGCCTGAAGGGCGAGGCCAACCTGCTGGTGATGCCGACCCTGGATGCCGCCAACATCGCCTTCAACCTGCTCAAGCAGGCGGCGGGCGACGGCGTCACCATCGGCCCGATCCTGCTCGGCACCCGCGCCCCGGTGACCATTCTGACGCCCACCGCCACGGTGCGGCGCATCGTGAACCTCACTGCCCTGACGGTGGTGGAGGCGGCGGCCAGGGGTTGATGACGGGCTTCAAGGTCGGCGGAGGGCGGCCGTTATGGCAGGCATGAAAGTCGGTCTCCCCAGGACGGCGCTGATCCTCACCGGGGGCGGCGCCCGCGCCGCCTACCAGGTCGGCGTGCTGGGCGCCGTCCGCGAGCTGCTGCCCGAGCCGCGGCGCAACCCTTTTCCCATCATCTGCGGCACTTCGGCGGGGGCCATCAACGCCGCCGCGCTGGCCTGTTTCGCCGAGGACTTCGGCAAGGGGGTGCACTACCTGCAGGAGGTCTGGCGCAACTTCCATGCCGACCAGGTCTATCGCGCCGACGCCATCGGCATCGGCCTCTCCGGCCTGAACTGGCTGTCGGCCTTCATGTTCGGCTGGCTGTTCAAGCACAGTCCGCGCTCCCTGCTCGACAACACCCCGCTGCGCCACCTGCTCGAGCGCAGCCTCGATTTCCGCAGGATCGACGCCGCCATCGACAGCGGCGCCCTGTACGCGATCTCGCTGACCGCCTCGGGCTACCTGTCCGGCAACAGCATCAGCTTCTTCCAGGCCCATCCCGAGGCCGAGACCTGGAAGCGCACCCATCGGGCCGGGGCCCGGGTCCGGCTCGGCGTCGACCATCTGCTGGCCTCCAGCGCCATCCCCTTCATCTTCCCGGCCATCAAGATCCATCGCGAGTACTTCGGCGACGGCTCGATGCGCCAGCTGGCGCCGGTGTCGCCGGCCATCCACCTCGGCGCAGAACGCATCCTGGTGGTCGGCGCCGGGCGCATGGCGGAAGAGAAGGAGCGCAAGCGCGGCGACGTCTATCCCCCCCTGGCGCAGATCGCCGGCCATGCCCTGTCGTCGATCTTCCTCGACAGCCTGCACGTCGACCTGGAGCGCCTGCAGCGCATCAACCACACGGTCTCGGTGATTCCGCCGGAGATCCGCGAGCAGGCCGGCCTGCCGCTGCGCCGCATCGAGACCCTGGTGATCGCCCCCACGCAACGGCTCGACTACATGGCGGCGCGCCACGTCAAGAGCCTGCCCTGGCCGGTGCGGGCCATGCTGCGCGGCATCGGCGCCACCAGCAAGGCCGGCTCGGCGCTGGCCAGCTACCTGCTGTTCGAAAACACCTACACGCGCGCCTTGATCGAACTGGGCTATACGGATACGATGGCGCGGCGCGAGGAAGTGCGCACTTTCCTCGGCCTCGAATAAGTCGAAAAAACATCAACAAACTCCCCTAACAGGCTATTTTTATTGCAAAATGACAATTCGGTGCTAGACTCGGTAGGAACTGACCGTTAGGGAGAAGGCGTGAAATTCAAGCTCACCACACTGCTTGCGCTGTGCCTGGCCCTGGCCTTGGGCGGCCTTGAGGCAGCCACGCCGGCCGAAGCCGCCACCACCAAGAAGGCCACGGCCAAGCGCAAGGGCGCGCCGGCGAAGAAGGTCACCCAGGCCGAGCCGCAGGACAGCGACAACCTGCTGCTGCAATCCTCCGCCGTGGTGGTGCAGGACCAGGCCTCCGGCGAGGTCCTCTTCGAGAAGAATTCCGATGCCGTGCTGCCCATCGCCTCCATCACCAAGCTGATGACCGCGATGGTGGTGCTCGATGCCCAGCTGTCGCTGCAGGAGACCCTGAGCATCGGCCAGGAGGACGTCGACACCCTCAAGGGCACCCGCTCGCGCCTCAAGGTCGGCGCCCAGCTCTCCCGCGAGGACATGCTGCTGCTGGCGCTGATGGCCTCCGAGAACCGGGCCGCCTCGGCCCTGTCGCGCCACTATCCCGGCGGCGGCGCCGCCTTCATCGAGGCCATGAACCGCAAGGCCGCCGACATCGGCCTGAAGGACACGCATTTTTCCGACCCGACCGGGCTGACCGCCGCCAACGTCTCCAGCGCCCGCGACCTGACCCGCATGGTCGCCGCCGCCGCCCACTACCCGCTGATCCGCGAACTGTCGACCACCGGCGAACGCACGGTGTGGGTGGGCGGCCGTCCGATCAGCTTCCACAACACCAACACCCTGGTGCGCAGCCCCGCCTCCGGCTGGGAGATCGCCGTCTCCAAGACCGGCTACATCCGCGAGGCCGGCAAGTGCCTGGTGATGCAGGCCTGGCTCAACAACAAGCCGGTGGTCATCGTGCTGCTGGATTCCTGGGGCAAGCTGACCCGCATCGGCGACGCCAACCGCATCAAGCGCTGGATCGAGAACGCCGCGGGCCACGGCGTGCGGCCCAGTGCGGCGCTCGGCCGGCGCCAGGCCGGCTGACAAGACATCGCCTTCGGGATCGGATCGGGCCGGCGTCAGCCGGCCTTGCTTTTGGCGTGGCCGAGCGCCTGCGAGATGTCGTCGGCGGCCCGCTTGATGCGCGGCACCCAGTCCGGATCGTAACGCTCGGCCGGCGCCGAGACGGAGAGGCCGGCGACCAGTTCGCCGGTGTCGTCGCGCACCGGCGCGGCGATGCAGCGCAACCCCTGCTCGATTTCCTCGTTGTCGTAGGCCACGCCGTGGCGGCGCACCCGGTCGAGTTCCTTCTCGAGGGCCGGCAGGGTGGTGAGCGAGGTGGCGGTGAAGCCGGGCAGGCCGGTGCGCTTGGCGTATTCGCGCAGCTTCTGCAGCCCGTCCTCGACCAGGACCAGCTTGCCCACCGCGGTGGCGTGCAGCGGCGCGCGGGCGCCGACCAGGTGCACCACCCGCACCGAGGAGCGGCCGCTGGAGGTGCGCTCGACGTAGATGATCTCGTCGTCGTGGCGGATGCCGAGGTTGACGCTCTCGCCGATCTGGCCGTGCAGGGCCTGCATGCAGGGCAGGGCGATCTGGCGGATGTTGATGCGCGACTTGACGATATTGCCCAACTCAAGCAGGCGGATGCCGAGACGGTAGGCGCCCGGCTCGGCGCGCTCGACGAAGCCGCTGGCGGTCATGGCGGCGAGGATGCGGTGGGCGGTCGACGGGTGCAGGCCGGTCTCCTGAGAGAGCAGCTTCAGGCTGACGGCGTCGTGGTGGTGGGCCAGCACCTCGAGCAGGCTCATCATGCGCTCGATGACCTGGATGGAGCTTTTTGCTTCGGCTTGGGACAAGATCGTCTTTCGCGGAATCGAACGGCGGAATACTATATCAAATAGCGAAAAGCCGACGCGAAGGGCGAAACGGGCATGCAGATCCAGTCGATGCATTTCAGGCAGCGCGCAGCCGCGGCGGCGGCCGACCGCGCCCTGCAGGCCAAGCTCGGCACGGCCAAGGCGCTGTTCGTCGCGGGCCGCCGTCGCGCCGTCGCCGACATCGACCTGGAGGCGACGCGGGCGGCCTCCCAGGCCATCCGCGACACCTGCGTCGCCGACCTCGACTTGTGGCTGGAACGCTTCGAGACCGAGGCGACGCAGCGCGGCGCGCAGGTGCTGTGGGCCCGCGACGGGGCCGAGATCTGCCGCCTGGTGACGGAGATCGCGCACCGCCACGGCGTGAAGAAGGCGATCAAGTCGAAGTCGATGCTCTCCGAGGAAGCCGACCTCAACGCCGCCCTGGAGGCGGCCGGGGTGCAGCCGGTGGAGACCGACCTCGGCGAGTACATCCTGCAGATCAACGGCAACGAGCGGCCCTCGCACATCATCGCCCCGGCCATCCACAAGACCAAGGAAGAGGTGGCCGAGCTGTTCGAGCGGGTGCACAAGAAGCCGCGCAAGACCGACATCGGCCAGATGACCCGCGAAGCGCGCGAGGAGCTGCGCGCCCATTTCCTGTCGGCCGGGATGGGCATCTCCGGCGGCAACTTTTTGGTCGCCGAGACCGGCTCGCTGGCGCTGGTCACCAACGAGGGCAACGGCCGCATGGTCACCACCCTGCCGCGCGTGCACGTGGTGATCACCGGCGTCGAGAAGGTGATTCCGACGCTGGAGGACCTCGCCACCCTGATGCGCATCCTGCCGCGCTCGGCCACCGGGCAGACCATCTCCAACGACTTGTCCGTGCTCACCGGCGTCAAGCGGCCGGGCGACACCGACGGCCCCGAGCACCTCTACTTCATCCTCGTCGACAACGGCCGCATCGACCTGCTCGGCGGCGATTTCCAGCCCATGCTGCGCTGCATCCGTTGCGCCGCCTGCATGAACCACTGCCCGGTGTATCAGACCATCGGCGGCCACGCCTACGGCTGGGTCTATCCGGGGCCGATGGGCTCGGTGCTGACGCCGCTGTATGTCGGCATCGAGAACGCCATCGACCTGCCGCAGGCCGCCACGCTGTGCAACCAGTGCGGCGCGGTCTGCCCGGTGAAGATTCCGCTGCCGGAGCTGATGCGCAAGCTGCGCGAGCAGGAGGTCGAACGCGGCCTGCGGCCCTGGGGCGAGCGCGCGGCGCTGGCGCTATGGGGCTGGCTGGCGCGGCGGCCGCGGCTGTATGCGCTGGCGGCGAAGCTGGGCGCGCGCACCCTGAAGTGGCTGGCCGGGGGCGAGGACCGCATCCGCGTCCTCGGCCTTGCGCCGTCGTGGACGGCAGGGCGCGATTTTCCGGCGCCGGAGGGGCGCACCTTCCGCGAGCTTTACGCAGAAAGGAAAAGCAGATGAAACACCGCATCGTCTTCCTGGAGCGCGAGTCCATCCGCGGCACGTTCCGCCAGCCTGACTTTCCGCACGACTACGACGAATACCCGCTCAGCGCGGCGGAGGACGTGCCGGCGCGCGTGCGCGAGGCCAGCATCGTCATTACCAACAAGGTGGTGCTGCGCGGCGAACTGCTCGCCACCCTGCCGAAACTGAAGATGATCGCCTGCGCCGCCACCGGCACCGACAACGTCGACCTGGCCTGGTGCCGGGAGCACGGCATCGTCGTCAGCAACATCCGCGGCTACGCGGTGAACACCGTGCCCGAGCATGTCATCGCCCTGGCCATGGCGCTGCGGCGCAACCTGCTCGCCTATCGCCGCGACGTGCGAGACGGCCAGTGGCAGCGCTCGCCCAACTTCTGCTTCTTCGACCATCCGATCCGCGACCTGCACGGCGCCACCCTCGGCCTCATCGGGCGCGGCTCGCTCGGCGAGGGCGTGGCGCGGCTGGCCGAGGCCTTCGGCATGCGGGTGCTGTGGGCCGAGCGCAAGGGCGCGGAAAAAGTCGGTCCCGGCAGGACGGCGTTTGCCGAGCTGCTGCGCCAGTCGGACGTGGTCTCGCTGCACTGCCCGTTGAACGACGCCACCCGCGGCCTGATCGGCGAGGCCGAGCTGCGGCTGATGAAGCCGGAGGCCATCCTCATCAACACCGCCCGCGGCGGCATCGTCGACGAGGCGGCGCTGGTACGGGCACTGAAGGAGAACTGGATCGGCGGCGCCGGCTTCGACGTGCTGTCGAAGGAGCCGCCGCGCGAGGGCAATCCCTTGCTGGAACTCGACCAGCCCAACTTCATCCTCACCCCGCACGTCGCCTGGGCCTCGGC
>JADLGU010000053.1 GCA_020849155.1 Rhodocyclaceae bacterium
CGCCCTTGCCCTTTTCGACGACCTTGGTGTCGCCGGTGACGATGGCCACGCCGGCCTCGCGTGCGGCATGCGCCATCGAGTCCACGATGCGTTGCAGGTCGGCCAGCGGAAAACCTTCTTCGAGGATGAAACTGGCCGACAAGTACAGCGGCGTGGCGCCCTTCATCGCGACGTCGTTCACCGTGCCGTGCACCGACAGCGCGCCGATGTCACCGCCAGGAAAGAACAGCGGCGAGATGACGTGCGCATCGGTGGCCATCACCAGGCGGTGGCCGGCTGGCAGATCCAGCGCGGCGCCGTCATTGCCCTGGCGCAGCGCCGGGTTGTCGAAGGCCCGCGCGAACAGCCCGCTCACGAGCTGCGCCGTGGCGCGCCCGCCGGCGCCGTGGTTCATGTCGACGCGGCCGCGCTTGATGTCCAGCGGGCGCGTGTAGTCGGGTTTGACGCTCAAGGGGCGACCCTCCGCGTTTGGCACGCCGGGATGATCGTTTCGGAACGTCTCGTCCGGCTCACTGGTGTGCCTTCGGGCTGCGCCCTGCGGTATTCGCCCTTCGGACGGCCGGGCGGGCTCATGCTGCCACCACCGGAAGGTCCCGAAACCGCCCGTAGGAGTAGTGCGCCGCGCATGCCCCCTCCGATGACACCATGCACGAGCCCATCGGGTTCTCCGGCGTGCACACGGTGCCGAAGAGCTTGCAGTCCGTCGGGCGCTTGACGCCGCGCAGGATGGCGCCGCAGGCGCATTGTTTGTGGTCCGGCACGCCGCGGTAATCCAGGCCGAAGCGGCGCTCGGCATCGAAGGCCGCGTAGGCCGGGCGGATCTTCAGCGCGCTGTAGGGCACCTCGCCCAGGCCGCGCCACTCGAAGCGCTCGCGCAGTTCGAAGACCTCGGCCACCACGGCCTGCGCGGCGGTGTTGCCTTCGCGCGTGACGGCGCGGGTGAATTCGTTCTCCACCTCGGCGCGTCCCTCGTTGACCTGGCGCACCAGCATCTCGACGGCCTGCATCACGTCCAGCGGCTCGAAGCCGGCAATCACCACGGGCTTGGCATATTCCTCGGCAAAGTGCTCGTAGGGCTGCGAGCCGATGACGATGCTCACGTGCGCCGGCCCGATGAAGCCATCGATCGGCACGGTGCCGTACTGGCGCACCTCGGCCGATTCCAGGATGTGCGTGATGGCGCTGGGTGTCAGCACGTGGCAGCACAGCACGCTGAAGTTGGCCAGCCCCTCGGCGGCGGCCTGGCGGATCACCAGCGCCGTGGGCGGGGTCGTGGTCTCGAATCCGATGGCGAAGAAGACGACTTCGCGCTGCGGGTTCTCGCGTGCCGTCCTGGCCGCATCGGCGGCCGAATAAACCATGCGGACGTCCGCGCCCTGCGCCTTGGCCTTCATCAGGCTGATGCTGTCCGAGGCCGGCACGCGCATCGTGTCGCCGTAGGTGCAGACGATGGCGCCGCGGTCCAGGGCCAGGTGGATGGCCTGGTCGATGCGGCCGATGGGCAACACGCACACGGGGCAGCCGGGGCCGTGGATGAGGCGGATGTTGGCGGGCAGCAGGTCGGACAGGCCGTAGCGCGAGATGGCATGCGTATGCCCGCCGCAGAACTCCATGATGTGGTAGCGGCGGTCGGCGCGCGTCTCGGCGGCGATGGCCGCCGCGATGACGCGCGCCGTCTTGCCGTCGCGGAATTCGTTGATGTACTTCACGCTGGCGCCGCCCCAAGGTTCTCGCCGAGCTCGGCGAAGAGCGCCAGGGTCTTCTCGGCCTCCTCCGGGTCGAGCTTCTGGATGGCGTAGCCGACATGCAGGATGACGTAGTCGCCGACGGCGATGCCGTCGACCAGCGCCAGCGAGATTTCCTTGCGCACGCCGCCGACGTCGACCACGGCCTGGTCGCCGTCGAGCAGTTCCACCACCTTCACCGGTATTGCGAGACACATGTTCTTTTTCCTGTCTAAGAATGCATCGCCACCCAGGCCTGGCCCAAAGCGAGGCCGCCGTCGTTGGGGGGCGCCAGCCGCGCCTCCAGCACTTCGAAACCCTGCGCCTCCAACCGCCGCCGCACGCCGGCGCTCAGGACGCGGTTGAGGAAGCAGCCCCCGCCGAGCGCGACACGGCGCAGGCCGCGTTCCTCGCCGGCACGCGCGGCCCAGGCCGCCAGCGCCTCGGCCAGCGTGGCGTGGAACAGCGCGGCGGCAAGGCCTGCATCGCGTTCGTCGGCCAGGCGCGCCAGCAGCGGCAGCAGGTCGAGCGTGCCGTCCTCGCCGAGGACGTAGCCGTCCTGCATCGGCTCCACCTCGCCGTGTTGCGCAGACCGACTTTCGTAGAGCATCGCCGCCTGGCCTTCGAAGGCGGCGACCTCGCGCAGGCCGGCGAGTCCCGCCGCGGCGTCGAAGAGCCGGCCGCAGCTCGAGGTCGGCGGCGTATGGGCGTTGCCGCCGAGCATCATGGCGATGGCGCCGGCGGCGCGCTGCTGCGGGAAGCGCGCCTTGATCTCGTCGCCGCGGCCGAGGGCGTACCGCGCCGCCGCGGCCATGCGCCAGGGCTCGCGCGCCGCCTTGTCGCCGCCCGGAAGCTGAAGCTCGCGCAGGTGGCCGAGGCGGTCGAAGCGCTCGCCGTCCACCTGCAGCAGCTCGCCACCCCAGATGCCCTTGTCGGTGCCCATGCCGACGCCGTCCAGCGCCAAGCCGAGCAGCGGCCCCGTCGCGCGATGCTCCGCCGCCACCGCCGCGATGTGGGCGTGGTGGTGCTGCACGGCAATGGATTTCAGGCCGCGGCTGCGCGCGAAGTCGGCGGCGAAGCGCGTGC
>JADLGU010000054.1 GCA_020849155.1 Rhodocyclaceae bacterium
GCAGCCTGCGCTGGTTCGACACCCACGTCATCACCCGCGTGCCGCTCAAGTATCACGGCTACATGCGTCTCGTCTATCCCGTCTTCCTGCAGCACTCCGGCTTCGTCGCCATGAACCCCGACCGCCACCTGCAGGCGCACATCGATTTCTACCAACACCTGGTGGAAGGCGACGGCGACTCGGCCGAGGCGCACCGCAAGTTCTACGACGAGTACAACGCGGTGATGGACCTGCCGGCCGAGTACTACCTGGAGACCCTGGAGATGGTGTTCATGAAGCACCAGCTGCCGCGCGGCGAGATGAGCCTCGCCGGCCGGCGGGTGCGGCCCTGGGCCATCCGCGACGTCGCGCTGTTCACCATCGAGGGCGAGCTCGACGACATCTCCGGCCCCGGCCAGACCGAGGCGGCGCACGCGCTGTGCCGCAACCTCCCGGCCGAAAGGAAGCGGCACTTCCTCGTGCCGGGCGTCGGCCACTACGGCATCTTCAGCGGCCGGCGCTGGCGCGAGGCGATCTGCCCGCGCGTGGCCGAGTTTATCCGCGACAGCGCCTAATCGGCCGCTTCCGGCCGGCCGTTGGCGTGGCGCTTGACGTCGCCGCGCTGGCGGCGGCCATACTCCTCGACCTGGCGCTTGGCGGCGTCGAAGGCGTCGCGCAGGGCGACGTAGAGGTCTTCGTGCTTGTCCCGGTTCACCACGATCTCGCTGCCCGGCACCTTGATGTCGATGCGCACGTTGTGCAGCTTGCCCTGGTGCTGGTGCTTGTGCGGCAGCTCGACCGTGACGTGGCAGCCGATGATGCCGGGGTAGAAGGTCTCCAGCTTGGCGGCCTTCTCGCGGATGTGGGTTTCCACCGCGTCGGAATGGGCGATGTCCTTGAACGTGATCTGGATGGGTCTTTGCATGTTGGCACCTGTTTCGTGGGTTGAGCTTGCTTTTCCGGATTGCCGCCGCCGTCTGCCGATCCGCTGCGGCTTCAGTCCTTGTTCTTTCCGCCGTGCCGCTGGCCGGCGGCGGCATAGGCCTGGCGCAAGGCCGACAGCTCGGCGAGTTGCCCGGCCACCCGGTAGTTGATGGACCCCGCGGCGACGCGGCCCTCCGCGTCCGGCTCGCCGGCGGCGACGCCGGTCAGCAACTCGATCGCCTGATCGACGTCCTCGACGGCATACACGCGGAAGCCGCCCTCGGCGCAGGCGGCCACCACCTCGTCCCTGAGCATCAGGTGCTTGACGTTCGACTGCGGAATGATCACGCCCTGCTCGCCGGTGAGCCCGCGCGCCTTGCAGAGGTCGAAGAAGCCCTCGATCTTTTCATTCACGCCGCCGATCGGCTGCACGCGGCCGTGCTGGTTCACCGAGCCGGTGATGGCCAGCGACTGGCGGATCGGCGCCGCGGCCAGCGCCGAGAGCAGCGCGCACAGCTCGGCCAGCGAGGCGCTGTCGCCTTCCACCGGGCCGTAGGACTGCTCGAACACCAGGCTGGCCGAGAGCGACAGCGGCAGGCCGCGGGCGTAGCGCGCGGCGAGGAAGGCAGAGAGGATCATCACGCCCTTGGAGTGGATGGCGCCGCCCAGCTCGGACTCGCGCTCGATGTCGATGACCTCGCCCTCGCCGAGGCGCGCCGTGGCGGTGATGCGCACCGGATGGGCGAAGCGGAAGTCGCCGAGGTCGACCACCGCCAGGCCGTTCACCTGGCCGACCTGGCCGCCGGAGACGGCGATCAGCAGGGTGTCGCGCAGGATCTGCTCGCGTAAAGATTCGTCGAGGCGGCCGGCGCGGCGGCGCTGCGCCTCCAGCGCGGCCTCGACGTCCTCGCGCAGCACCGCGAGGCGGCTGGCCTTGCCGGCATGGTGGTCGGCCTCCTGCATCAGGTCGGAGAGGCGGCGGGTGCTGGCGGAGAGCTTCTCGGAATCGCCGACCAGCCGCGCGCTGTGCTCGATCAGCCGCGCCACCGCCCGCCGCTCGAAGGGGCGCAGCCCCGCCTGGCGCGCCAGCATGCCGAGGAAGCGGCCGTAGCCGGCGGTGCTGGATTCGTCGCGGGCGAACTCGCTCTCGAAGTCGGCGCCGACCTTGAACAGCTCGTCGAACTCGGGATCGTATTCCTTGAGCAGGTAGTAGAGCAGGCGTTCGCCGACCAGCACCACCTTGACGTCGAGCGGCATCGGTTCCGGCTCGAGCGGCAGCATGCTGGTGAAGCCGAAGACCTGGCCGAGCGACTCGATGCGCAGCTGGGCCGAGCGCAGCGCCCGCTTGAGGCCCTCCCAGGCGTAGGGTTGGCCCAGCACCTTGGCGGCGTCGAGGACCAGGTAGCCGCCGTTGGCGCGCGCCAGCGCGCCGGGCTTGATCAGGGTGAAATTGGTGACCAGCGTGCCCATGTGGGCGATGCTGTCGACACGGCCGACCAGGTTGGGATAGGTCGGGTTGTCCTCGAAGACCACCGGCGCCGCCTTGGCCGCGCCGTTGTCGACCAGCAGGTTCACCTGGTAGCGCGCCAGCGCGATGCTGCCGCTGACGACCACCCCGCTCAGGTCGCCCTCGGTCTTGGGCTGCTCGCGCAGCGCCTCGCCGCTCTCGATCACGTCGCGCATCACCTCGTCGAGGAACTCGAGGACGTTGAGCAGATCGGTATAGCGCTCCTTCAGCTCCTCGATCAGGTGGCCGACGGCCAGGCCCATCGTCTCGCGGCTGGCCTCCTTGATGCGCCCCTGCATCTCGCGCCGCCACTGCGGGAACTGGTGCATCAGCTTGTGCAGGCGCTCGCCGTATTCCTCGATCAGCCCGCCGATGCGGGCCTTTTCCTCGTCGGGCAGCTTCTCGAACTCCTCCGGCCCCATCGTCTCCTCGCCCTTGACCGGGGCGAAGACGAAGCCGTGCGGCGTGCGCAGCAGCGCCACGCCCCGTTCGCCGGACTCCTGGCCCAGCTCGCGCAGGGCGTTCTCCTCGCGCTGCTTGAATTCCTCCTGGATGGCCTCGAAGCGGACGCGGTACTCCTCGCTCTCGAAGGCGGCGGCGATGGCCTTGGCCAGCTCGGCGACGAAGGCCTGCATGTCCTGCCTGAGGCGGCCGCCGCGGCCGGGCGGCACACGCAGCAGGCGCGGCCTGTTCGGGTCGGAAAAGTTATTGACGTAGCACCAGTCGCTCGGCGCCGCTTCGCCGGCCGCCTTGGCTTCGAGCAGGCGGTGCGTGGCGGCATGGCGGCCGCTGCCCGGCTCGCCGAGGACGAACAGGTTGAAGCCAGGCTGCTTGATGTCGATGCCGAATTCGAGCGCCTCGAGCGCGCGCGCCTGGCCGACGATGTCGACCGCGTCGCCCAGCTCCGCGGTGGTCTCGAAATCCAGCAGCGCGGGATCGCAACGGCGCAGCAGCGCCGTCGCCTCGAGGGGCGTAATCGGTGGCATGCAAGCGTGTCTATATTCGAATCTTCAGATCAACTATAGCGCCGCGCCATGGCCCGCACAAGGATTCAGGTTTTTGCGCTTGCCGCCGTAAACCATGCATGGCGGCGGGTTGACTCGGGTCAACGATCCGGTCGGCGATTCGCCATAGCTTTTCCCGAAAAAATGGTTCATGATGGTTCCGCAAAGAGGAGGCTGCCATGCCCAAGCACATACCCGCCACAGCATCGAGCTTCGACCGCGCCCGTGTCATCGAGCGGCCCGACGGTTTCTACTGGCAGGACAAGGACAGCGGCGAGGAGTACGGCCCCTTCCCGACCTTGCTCGAAGCCGCCGAGGACATGGAGTACAACGACGAATCGGATTTCGAGCCGGGCGAGACGCTGGCCCAGGCCGAGGACGAGCTAGGCATTTCCGACTGGATCGATCCCGACACCGGCGTGCCGGCCGAAGCGGGCCGGCCGCATCTCGAAGATCACTGAACGCTCCGCCATGATCCGCCCGGACTACGCGGGCGGCAGCATCGTCAACCTGATGCGCTCGCTGGCCGATGCCTGCGGCGCCGTCGAGCCCCTGCCCTATCCCCCGCTGCGCCAGGAAAAAGTCGGTCTCCCCGAGACGGCGAAGCACATCGTGCTGCTGGTCATCGACGGGCTCGGCCACCGCCACCTGTCGCGCCGCGGCCGCGGCGGCACCCTGCAGCGCCACCTGCGCGCGCAGCTCACCTCGGTGTTCCCGTCCACCACCGCCAGCGCCGTCACCACCTACCTCAGCGGCCTGGCGCCGCAGCAGCACGCGCTGACCGGCTGGCACATGCATTTCTCCGAGCTAGATGCCGTCGCCGCGGTGCTGCCGCTCAAGCCGCGCGGGCCGGGCCGCTTCGAGGCGCCCGACCGGCTGCCGCAGCGGCTCTTCGGCCACCGGCCATTCACGGCGCGCATCGCCCGCCGCAGCGTGATGATCTCGCCCCAGCCGATCGCCCACTCGCCCTTCAACCGCTATCACGCCGGACCGGCGCGGGTGCTCGGCTACACGACGCTGGAGGAGCTGTTCGCGCGGATTCAGGGGGCGGTGCTGGAGGCCGACGCGCCCTCTTACATCTATGCCTACTACCCGGAGCTCGATGCTCTGGCGCACGAGTACGGTATCGCGAGCCCGCGGACGGACGCCTGCCTGGCGGCGCTCGACGCCGCCTTCGGTCGTCTGCTGGCCGCGCTCGCCGGCAGCGACTGCCTGGTGCTGGCCTGCGCCGACCACGGCTTCATCGATTCGCCGCCGGAACGCCAGCTCGACCTGGCGCAGCTGCCGCAACTCGCCGACACCCTGGCCCGTCCGTTGTGCGGCGAGCGGCGCATCGTTTACTGCTACGTCAAGGACGGCCAGGCGCGGCGCTTCGAAGCGGCGGCGCGCGATTGCCTGGGCGGGCGGGCCGATGTGTTCCCGGCCCGGGAATTCATCGAGGCCGGCTGGTTCGGCCCGGGGCGGCCCGACCCGCGCCTGGCTTCGCGCATCGGCGACTACGTGCTGCTGATGCGCGAGGACTGGACGCTCAAGGACCAGCTGCCGGGCGAGAAGCAGCATCCCCAGATCGGCGTGCACGGCGGCGTCAGCGCCGAGGAGATGCTGGTGCCGCTGATCGTCGCCGACTGCCGCGCGTGAAACTGCGACAGCGCCACCGCTGGACGCTGTCGCCGAAGCAGGCGATGGCGCTGCAGTCGCGCCTGGCGGCGCAGATCGTGCTGCGCGACGACTTCGGCCCGGTGCGCCGCGTCGCCGGCGTGGACGTGGGCTTCGAGGACGGCGGCGCCACGACGCGGGCGGCGGTGGCCGTGCTCGGCCTGCCCTCGCTGGGACTGGAGACCTACGCCATCGCCCGGCAGCCGACCCGCTTCCCCTACGTGCCGGGCCTGCTGTCGTTCCGCGAGGCGCCGGCGGTGCTGGCGGCGATGCGCAAGCTGCGCGTCCGGCCCGACCTGCTGCTCTGCGACGGCCAGGGCATCGCCCATCCGCGCCGGCTCGGCATCGCCAGCCACCTCGGCCTGCTGCTCGACATTCCCTCCATCGGCGTGGCCAAGACCCGCTACATCGGCCGGCACCCGGCGGTGCCCGAGGCGC
>JADLGU010000055.1 GCA_020849155.1 Rhodocyclaceae bacterium
ACGGAGACGCGCTGGCCGTCGACCAGCATGTGCTTCTCGTCGAGGTGCCAGCCGCGCGGGCGGATCTGCATCACGGCGATCTTGTCGTTGAGCTTGTAGACATTGCCGTCCTCGTTGGTGAAAGTCAGTCTGCGGCGCACGGCGTCGTAGAGGTTCACCTGGCCCTGCACCTGGTTGAACCAGTTCGGGCTGTTGGAATCCTCGAAGTCGGTCCTGTAGGAATCGGCGCCGGAGTTGAAGGCGTTGATGATCATCTTGGCCTCCACCGGGCCGGTGATCTCGACGCGGCGGCACTCCAGCGCCTTGGGCAGCGGCGCCACCTTCCAGTCGCCCTCGCGGATGTGCTTGGTCTCGGGCAGGAAGTCCGGCATCTCGCCGGCGTCGATGCGCGCCTGGCGCTCGACGCGGCTGGCGAGCAGGTCCTTGCGGCGCGCCGCGAAGGCGCGATGCAGCTTGGCGACGAAGGCCAGCGCATCGTGCGTGAGGATCTCGTCGAAACGGGGATGCAGGGGGGCGTTGATCTGCACGCCGGCGGGCAGGTTGAGGCTCATGATGGCTCCTTGATTGAATTTTGTGCGTACGCAACCACGTCGGTCAGCAGGCGGCCCTGGGCCGCGGGTTGCGCGCCCAGTTCCTCCAGCGGCTGGCCGCCGCGGTTGATCCAGAAGGTCGTGTAGCCGAACCAGGTGGCGCCGATGGCGTCCCAGCAGTTCGACGAGACGAAGAGAATCTCCCTCGCGGGGAGCTTGAAGGCGTCCGGCCCGAGCCGGTAGGCCTCGGGCGCGGTCTTGTATTTCTGCACCGCCTCGACCGACAGCAGGTGGTCGAAGAGGCCATCCATGCCGGCGCTCTTGACGGCGATGGCGAGCATCTCCGGCGTGCCGTTGGAGAGGATGGCCAGCGGCAGGCCGAGCTTCTTGAGTTCCTTCAGGGCGCCGAGGTTTTCCGGGAAGGCGGAGAGGCAGGTGTATTGCTGCATCAGCCGCTTGCGGGCGTCCTCGGTGAGGTCGAGGCCGAGCTTGCGCGCCGAGAACACCAGCGCATCCTCGGTGACCTGCCAGAACGGCGCGTAGCGCTTGCCCAAGGTGCGCAGGTGCGTGTAGCCGATCTGCGTGCTGCGCCACAGCGCGGTGAGTTCGGCCCCCTTGCCGGGAAAAAGCTGCTCAGCCAGCGCGCCGACGGAGTACACGTCGAACAGCGTGCCGTAGGCGTCGAAGGCGATGGCGCGGATCATGGTTTGTTCATCCAGCCGAGGCCGGCCTCGGTGTTGGCGGCGGGCTTGTATTCGCAGCCGACCCATCCGGTATAGCCGATGCGGTCGAGATGGGCAAACAGGAAATCGAAGTTGATCTCGCCGGTGCCCGGCTCGTGGCGGCCGGGGTTGTCGGCGATCTGGATGTGGGCGATCTTGTCGAGATGGGCGGCGAGCGTGTTGGCCAGTTCGCCCTCCATGCGCTGCATGTGATAGACGTCGTACTGCAGGAACAGGTTGTCCGCGCCGACTTCGGCGATCAGGTCGAGCGCCTGGCGCGTGCCATGCAGGAAGAATCCCGGGATGTCGCGCGTGTTGATCGGCTCGACGAGCAGCTTCAGCCCGTGGGCCTTCAGGCGCAGTGCGGCGTAGCGCAGGTTGCCGACCAGGACCTCGCGCGCCGTGTCGGCCGGCACCTGCGGCGGACGGATGCCGGCGAGGCAATTCAATTGCGGCGTGCCGAGCGCGGCGGCATAGGCCAGCGCCTTGTCGAGGCCCTGCCGGAATTCGTCGACGCGGTCGGGATGGCAGGCGATGCCGCGCTCGCCGGCCGCCCAGTCGCCGGCCGGCAGGTTGAACAGCACCAGCGGGAGCTTGTTGCGGAACAGCGCCTGCTGCAGTTGCTCGGCGGGCAGCTCGTAGGGAAACTGGATTTCCACTGCCGTGAAGCCGGCGCGCGCGGCGCGATCGAAGCGCTCGAGCAGCGGCACTTCGGTGAACAGCATCGACAGGTTGGCGGCGAACCTTGGCATTGATTCAAGATAGCCCACCTTGCCGGTTAATAAAATACCGGTAAAATCAATTCATTATTGCAAATAAAGCAAAACTGACATGAGCCGCCTCAAGCAGATCGAAACCTTCGTCTCCGTGGCCAGCCGCGGCAGCCTGACCGCCGCCGCCGCCGCCGAGGGCGTCGCGCCCGGGGTGGTGAGCCGGCGCCTGGATGCGCTGGAGGCGCGCCTCGGCGTCAAGCTGCTGCTGCGCACGACGCGGCGCGTCACGCTCACCTTCGAGGGCAGCGCCTACCTGGAGGACTGCCAGCGCATCCTGCGCGAGCTGGGCGACGCCGAAGCCTCGGTGAGCCTGGGCGGCGTCAAGGCGCGCGGCCATCTGCGCCTCTCCGCGCCGGCCGGCTTCGGCCGCCGCCATGTCGCGCCGCTGGTCATGCAGTTCCTCGACGCCCATCCGGAGGTGACGGTGAACCTCGATCTGTCAGACCGCTTGGTCGACCTGGTGAACGAAGGCGTCGACTGCGCCATCCGCGTCGGCGAACTGACCGACTCCAGCCTGGTCAGCATCCGGCTGGCGGAGAACCGCCGCGCCGTGGTGGCGAGCCCCGCCTATCTGGAACAGCACGGCACGCCGCGCACCCTGGAGGACCTCGCCCGCCACAACTGCCTCTCGCTCGGCCAGCAGCGCGGCTGGCTGTTCCGCGTCGAGGGCGAGGTGGTCAGCATCAAGGTGAACGGCCAACTCGAATGCAACGACGGCGCGGTGCTGCACGAATGGGCGCTGGCGGGGCGCGGCCTGGCCTGGCGCTCGCTGTGGGAGGTCGGCGAAGACCTGCAGCACGGCGCGCTGGTCTCCGTACTGGATGAATTCGCCGCGCCGCCGACCGGCATCTACGCCGTCTTCCCGCAGCGCAAATACCTGCCGCTGCGCGTGCGCCTGCTCATCGACCACCTGAAGCACCACTACGGCAACGAGGCCTACTGGGGCGGAATGCACTGAGCTAATATAGCCGCATGTCGAAGCCATCACCGAAGCAGCAGCTCTTCGCCCAGCTCGCCCGCGCCGGCAAGGGCATCGCCCATCCGAGCCGGCTCGAGCTGATCGAGGCGATGGCCCAGGGCGAGAAGAGCGTCGAGGCGCTGTCGCGCGCCAGCGGCCTGGCGTTTTCCAATGTCTCGCATCACCTGCAGATCCTCAAGGACTGCGGCCTGGCCGTCTCGCGCAAGGACGGGCTGCAGGTGTTCTACCGGCTCGCCGACGAGGAGATCCCGAAGATGCTGGCCGCCCTGCGGCGCATCGCCGAGCGGCAGCTGGCCGAGGTCGAGCGCATCGTGCGGGACAACTTCGCGTCGCGCGACGCCCTGCAGCCGGTGCGGCGCGAGGAACTGCTGAAGATGGCCCGCCGCGGCGAGGCGATGGTGATCGACGTGCGGCCGGTCGAAGAGTACGAGGCCGGCCACATCGCCGGCGCCGTGAATGTCCCGCTCGACGCCCTGCCGCGCTTTCTCAAAAAGCTGCCGAAGGAGCAGGAGATCGTCGCCTACTGCCGCGGCCCCTACTGCCTGCTGGCCTTCGAGGCCGTCGACAAGCTGCGCAGGAAGGGCTACCGCGCGCGCCGCCTCGAGGACGGCTTCCCCGAGTGGCAGGCCGAGCGGCTGCCGGTCGATAAATAGCCCTTACTTCACGTCCTTGATCGCCGCCTTCAGCGCCTCGTGCTGCGGCTTCGGCTCCTTCGCCATCAGGCGCCCCTCCTGCTTGTGCTTGGCCACGCCCTCGACTTCCATCATGTCGGCCAGCTCGGTGTAGCTGACCATGCCGTTGCCCTTGCCGCCGTCCTCGGCGATCAGTTCGTCGCCGTAATACACCGCCGGCGCCTTGGCGCCGGCGCCGGCCAGGCCATGGGGAACGATCTGCACCGGCAGCTGGTAGATGTTGGTCAGCTCGGCCGCCACCTGCATGTTGTTGTTGCAGCGCACCCAGGGCGGGTCGCGCACCACCAGGGTCAGCACCTTGTGGCTGCCCAGCTTGGCGGCGCCGGGCGGGCCGGCCCAGGCGGGCGCGCCGCCGCCGGCAAAAACGGCAGAAAAGGCTATGCTCAAAGCAAGCAGTTTGGCGGTTTTCATTGTCCGGTCTCCTCGTCAGGCCCGGGCGGGCTCTTGACACTATTCTAGTATTTGTTTGAATATCGGCCAAGGAGGAAGTCGATGTCGATCAGAACGGGTTGGGCGGTGCTGGCGCTGGCCCTGGCCTTGCCGGCCGCGGCCGAGGAGCCGGACCGCCTGGCGGGCCACATCCTCGGCCGGCCGTGCGCCGAACAGGGCCGCATCGGCGAGTGCCCGCTGAAGTGGGCCGGCGACATGGTGTTCAGAAGTCAGGCGGGCGAGATCCTGCGCATCGATCTGGCCGCCAGCGGCATCAAGCAGGAGCGCCTCGACGAGGCCTACGGCCTGGAGGTCGAGCTTTTCGGCAAGGTGTTGCGCGACGGCCGGGAAGGGCGCGTCGCCGTCTCGCAGCTCAACATCGTCAAGCCGCCGGGGAGCAAGGAATTCTTCAAGGGCTGACTGTGAGTTCGCGTCCCCGGTGCGGGGCCGGATAACAAGAAAAGGAGGAAGCCGATGAAGTGGATCGCCGTGCTGGCGGGACTGACTTTTGCGCTGGCGGCCCAGGCCCAGGGTTATGCGCGGCCGGAGCTGCTGATCGAGACCGAAGAGCTGGCGCGCATGCTCGATCAGAAGAACCTGCGCCTGATCGATGCCGCCGATGCCGCCACCTACAAGCGCGCCCACCTGCCCGGCGCGGCGAACATCCCCTATCTCGAGCTCTCGCGCATCGACGAGCGGCGCGGCACGGGGCACCCCACCAGCAACTTCGAGGCCGAGCGCATCTTCGGCGAGGCGGGCATCGACGCCGCCACCCAGGTGGTGGTCTATGACGGCGGCGAGGGCGCGCCGGCATCCGGCGTCTGGTTCGTGCTCGACTTCTTCGGCCACAAGCAGGTGCGCGTGTTGAACGGCGGCTTCCGCAAGTGGCTGAAGGAGGGCCGCCCGGTGACGCAGGAGGTGCCGGCCGTCGCCCGGAAGAAATTCACCCCGGCGCCGCAGCCGGAGAGGATCGTCACGCGCGAATGGGTCAGGCGCAACCTCGGCGCCAGGGGCATCGTCTTCGCCGACACGCGCTCCTTCAACGAGTACATCGGCCGCGAGCAGCCGCCGGGCGCGGCGCGCGGCGGCCACATTCCCGGCGCCATCCACCTCGAATGGACGAACTTCTCCGCCGCGACGGAATCCTTCCGCAGCGCCGCCGAGATCGAGGCGGAGCTGAAGAAGCGCGGCATCACGCGCGAGACCCTGGTCGTCACCTACTGCCAGGGCGGGCTGGGCCGCTCCACCGACGTCGCCTTCGCCATGAAGCTGATCGGCTGGGACAAGGTCGTCGAGTACCCCGGCTCCTGGGAGGAGTGGTCGGCCGATCCGCGCCTGCCGCTAGAGCGATGACAACCTCATTCAACACAGAGGGCACAGAGACACGGAGTGCACAGAGAGAAATCTTCATACATATCCCCTTATGCCTTTTCTCTGTGTCCTCTGTGCCTCTGTGTTCTCCGTGTTGAAAGCGGTTTCAGCCTGGAGATCGTGGGTAACGCATGCGCTGCTGCTTGCCGCGTCAGTCTTCGCCGGCGCTGCCTTTGCCGCGAACGAACTGAAACCCTTTTCCGGCACCGCCGCCGACTTCGCCGCGCAGGACCTGGAGGGCAGGGCGGTGCACTTCGCGGCCTTTCGCGGCAAGGTGGTGCTGCTCAACTTCTGGGCCACCTGGTGCCCGCCCTGCCGCAAGGAGATGCCCTCGATGGAGCGCCTGCACCAGTCTTACCGCCATCGCGGCCTGGTGGTGCTGGCGGTGTCGCAGGACGAGGCGCCGCTGGAAGAAGTCAAACGCTTCGCCGTCTCGCTGGGACTGACTTTTCCCGTCTGGCACGACCGCGGGCGCGAGGCGGCGCGCCATTACAGCCTGCCGGGCGTGCCGACCTCCTATCTGATCGCCCACGACGGCCAGCTTGCTTACCGCGTGCTGGGCGAATACGACTGGGACGGCAGGGAAGCACGCGGCGCCGTCGAACTGCTGCTCGACGAGGCGGGGAAATAATGGTCACGCGGCGCGATCTGCTCAAGAGCGGCGGCGCCTGCGGCCTGCTGGCGGGGCTGCCCGACGAGCTGCTGGCGCGCATCCGGGATCCCGGCGATCCGCTTTCAAGCTACCCGTTCCGCGAGTGGGAAGACTTCTACCGCAGGGAGCTGGCGGAAACGCGCGGCAATGCGCAGGGCTACGCCTTCCACTGCTCCAACTGCCAGGGCAACTGCGCCTTCCGCGTGCATGCGAAAGACGGGGTGGTGACGCGCGAGGAGCAGCTGGCCGAATACCCGCAGCTGAATCCGAACCTCCCCGATCCCAACCCGCGCGGCTGCAACAAGGGCACCATCCACTCGCAGGCCATGCACGAGAAGGACCGCCTGCTGCATCCGCTGAAGCGCATCGGCGCACGTGGCGCCGGCAAGTGGCAACGCGTCACCTGGGACGAGGCGCTCGGCGACATCGCCGAAAAGCTGGTCGACACCCTGGTGAAGGAGGGCCCGGCCTCGATCATGGTCTACGCCGGCACCGGCATCGTCTCGCAGGGCAAGCGCGCCGGCCCGCTGCGGCTGGGGTCGCTGCTCGGCGCGCAGCGCCTGTATCCGTCGAGCGCGGTGGGCGACATGTTCACCGGGGCCAGCCTCGCCTACGGCATCCCCAACGTCGGAACCTCGCTCGATGCCTGGTTCGAGATGGACTACATCGTGCTGTGGAGCTTCAACCCCAACGTCACGCGCATTCCCGACGCGCACTACCTGTGGGAGGCGAAGTGGCGCGGCGCCAAGATCGTCGTCATCGCGCCCGACTACAACCCGACCGCCATCCACGCCGATTTGTGGATTCCGATCCAGCCCGGCACCGACAGCTTTCTGGCGATGTCGCTGGTGCAGGTGGTGCTCGCCGAGAAGCTCTACAAGGAAGACTTCGTCCGCGAGCAGACGGATCTCACCTTCCTGGTGCGCGAAGACAACGGGCAGGTCTTGCGCCTCTCCGACATCCGCATGGGCGGGCGCGACTTCTTCTTCTACTGCTGGGACGAGGCGGGCGGGCGCGCGCAGGCCATGCCCGGCACGCGCGGCCACTTCCGCAAGACCCTGCGACTGGGCGCGTTGAAGCCGGCGCTTACCGGACGCTTCGAAGTAAAGGGCGCCGACGGCAAGAGCATTCCCGTTACCACCGTGTTCGAGAAGGTGCGCGCCGAAGCGGCGAAATTCGCGCCCGAGGCGACGCATCGGCACACCGGCATCCATCCCGACGTGGTGCGCCGCCTGGCGCGCGAATACGCCGCGGCGCACGACCCGGGGCTGACCATCGGCTTCTCGCTGCACAAGTACGCCTGGGGCATCCTCGCCTGCTGGGGCCAGGCGCTGTTCTGCGCGCTCACCGGCCACGACGTGGTGGACACCG
>JADLGU010000056.1 GCA_020849155.1 Rhodocyclaceae bacterium
ACCGGCTGGTTCTTCATGAAGCTGCCCGGCAGCTTCCTGCCGAGCGAGGACCAGGGCTATTTCATCAACATCGTGCAATTGCCGCCGGGCGCCACGCAGGAGCGCACGCTCGAAGTGCTGTCTACCATCGAGCAGCACTATCTCAAACAGCCCGAAGTGGCGCACGTCATCGGTGTCGCTGGTTTCTCCTTCTTCGGCCGCGGCCAGAACGCCGCGCTGACCTTCGTCCGCCTGAAGGACTGGGACGAGCGCAAGGGCGCCGACGCCTCGGCCAACTCGGTGATCCGCCGCGCCAACATGGCCTTCTCGCGCATCAAGCAGGCGATGATCTTCGCCGTCAACGTGCCGCCGATTCCGGAGCTGGGCGCCGTCGGCGGCTTCGACTTCCGCCTGCAGGACCGCAGCGGGCTCGGCCGCGAAAAGCTGATGGAGGCGCGCAACATCGCCCTCGGCCTGGCCGGCAAGCAACCCGCGCTCGCCGGCGTGCGGCCGGAAGGCCAGGAACCGGGGCCGCAGCTGATGCTCGACATCGACTCGGCCAAGGCGCGCGCGCTGTCGATCGATCTCGCCGATCTCAACGAGGCGCTGCAGTCCTCGCTCGGTGTCGCCTACATCAACGACTTCGTGCGCCAGGGCCGCATCCTGCGCGTGTACATGCAGGCCGACCCGCGGCTGCGCGCCACGCCCGAGGACATCCTGCGCCTGCCGATCAAGAACACGCGCGGCGAAATGGTGCCGCTCGCCGAAGTCGCGCGCCACCGCTGGATCGTCGGCCTGCCCAAGCTCGACCGCTACAACGGCAACCCGTCGATGAAGATCTCCGGCACGCCGGCGCCCGGCCGCAGCACCGGCGAGGCGATGGATGCCATGGAATCCGTCGCCGCCCAGCTGCCGCCCGGCACGGGTTTCGACTGGTCGGGCACCTCGTTCGAGGAGCGCCTCTCCGGCGCGCAGGCGCCGCTGCTCTTCGCCCTCTCGCTGCTCGTGGTCTTCCTCGCGCTCGCCGCGCTCTACGAGAGCTGGTCGATCCCCTTCGCCGTGATCCTGGTGGTGCCGCTCGGCATCTTCGGCTCGGTGCTGGCGGTGACGCTGCGCGGGCTGCCCAACGACGTCTTCTTCAAGGTCGGCCTGATCGCCATCATCGGCCTCTCCTCGAAGAACGCCATCCTCATCATCGAGTTCGCGCGCACCCTGCACGAGCGCGGCATGGGCCTCGTCGAGGCGACGCTGGAAGCCTGCCGCCTGCGCTTCCGCCCGATCCTGATGACCTCGCTCGCCTTCATCCTCGGCGTGCTGCCGCTGGCCATCTCCACCGGCGCCGGCGCGCAGAGCCGCCTCGCCATCGGCACCGGCGTCATCGGCGGCATGATCAGCGCCACCGTGCTGGCGGTGTTCCTCGTGCCGGTGTTCTTCGTGGTGGTGCGCCGGATCTTCCCCGGCAAGCCGCGCGCCGCGGCAGGCGGGCACGGCTGAAAAGTCAGCCCCCGCAGGACGGCGGGTGGCCGGGGTGGATGGCGCGGCCGTCCGATTCGAGCCAGACGCTCTCGCCGTTCTTGCGCTTCAGGTTGAGGATGGCGCTGCGCGGCAGGCCGCCGACGTGGCGCGTGATGACGTCCATCACCCAGCCGTGCGTGACGACGAGCACCCGCTCGCCGCCATGGCGCACGCCGATCTCCAGCACCGCGCCCAGCACCCGGTCGGCGAATTCATCCATCGTCTCGCCCTCCTCGAAGTGCGCGGCCGGGTTGCGCCGGAGGATCTGCTGCAGCAGCACCTCGTTCGTCTCGCCCAGCTCGGCCTTCGGCACGCCCTGGACGGCGCCGAAATGCCGCTCCATCAGGCCCTCGTGCGCGACCGGCGCGGGCAGCCCGAGCAGCTTGGCGACGATCTGCGCCGTCTCGCTGGAACGGATCAGCGGGCTGGTCCACACCGAGGCGAAGCCGGCGCCGGCGAACGCCTCGGCGAGCTCGCGCGCCTGGCGCCGGCCGACATCGTTGATCGGCACGTCGGTCCAGCCCTGCAGGATGCCGGAGATGTTCCAGTCGGTCTCGCCGTGGCGGACGACGCAGACGTGGGCGGGGTTTTGCATGCGGGCTATCAGGCCGTGGCGACCCGGGAAGAAAAGTCAGTCGCCACGATACGGCGGTTGATCACATGGCGGGCGTGTCGACGTCCTCCGGATCGACGTCCGGCTCCATCGACTCGGGATATTTGGCCTTCTGCTTCTCGAGCAGGCCCTGGTGGATGGCCTCCTCGTTGCGCAGATCCTCGAAAAGATGCCTGACGTCGGCATCCCGGATGCTCGGCAGGGCCCGGTCGAAGAACTCCCAGGCCTTGACCTCCGAGAGCATCGCCACCTCGAGGGCGTGCCGCGGCGACATGAAGGGCCGCGGCTTGTCGCTCTCCGGCGCCTCGACGTCCTCGATCATGTCCGCCGTCACGCGCGCAGGCGCGTCGCCGAACAGCGCGCGCCGGCGCTCGGCCAGCTCCTCGCCATGGCGCCGCTCGTTGCGCGCCATCATGGCAAAGAAATCCGCCGCATCGCCCGGGTAGCGCTCGCCGAGCAGGTCGACGAACCAGCGATAGCGCTCCTCCGCCTCGCGCTCGATGAGGATGGCAAGGTCGAGCGCGTCCTGCAGATCCAGCTTCGAAAAATCCAATTGAACAGACATCGAGGGCTCCCGGGCAAGGCGGCGTTTCGCAGCATCATAGCGGTAAAAGTCAGCCCCGGCGGGACGGCGCAAGATCGGGGCACGGGCGAGCGAGTTGGGATTGCCGACGGACAAGCCATGCGCCGGCGGCAAACACAAGTGGCGCTTCCGCAGCCACGTCCGCCGGGCCGGCTACGTAGTGGTTGCGGAAGGTATTGGGGCCCGGCGACCAAACAGCAATGCCGTCTGCGGCGGAATCGATTCATCCCCTTGCTCTATATCGCACTTGACACACAAGTGCGATATATGCAACATTCGCGCATGGACCCACGGGAAGCCGGCGCCCAGTTCGCCAAGTCGATCCGCCTGCTGCGCGAAACCGCCGGCCTGAAGCAGGCCGAGGTCGCCGCGCGGGCCGGTCTGCGGCGCGAGCTGGTGGTGCGCGCAGAGGCGGGCGAAAACATCGGCCTGCACCCCCTTCTGCGCATCCTCGATGCGCTCGGCGCACGCCTCGCCGTCACCGGCAACTCCGGCGACTTCGAGGCCTTCTACGCCCCGATCCGAGCCGGCCTCGAAGCGGAGCCACTCAGCCGCCCTGGCGCGGGCAAGAGCGCCGGCGGCCGCCTGGCGCAGGAGCGGCGCAAGCTGGTGGTGAAATGGCCAAGTCTGCGAAACCTGTCCTGACCGATCCCTCGCTGCTGTCCTTCGAGGAGGCGAAGCGCCTCATCGGCGAGGCCGCCACCAGCGACACCATCCTCGTCGGCGGCCAGGCCATCGAATTCTGGGCCGCCTACTACGGCATCAAAGCCGGCCTGCCGGCCGTCACGCGCGACATCGATTTCCTCGGCAGCCTGCGCGACGCCATGCTGGCCGACGCCGGCCTCACGCTGCCGCACAAGCTGCACAAGGCCACGCTCGACGACGCCACGCCGAACACCGGCGTGATTTCCGTGCGCATTCCCGGCAAGCCCGCGCCCACGCCCATCGACTACCTGTGCGCGATCGAAGGCGTATCGACCAGCGAGGCGCGCAAGATGGCGGTCGAGGTGCGCATCGAAGGCGTTTTTCTCAAGGTGCTGCACCCGCTGCTCTGCCTGGAAAGCAAAGTGACGAACCTTTGGAAGTTTCCCTCCAAACGCAGGGCGGAAGGCGTCGAGCAAGCGAGGATGGCGACCGCCTTCGTCCAGGCCTATCTGGGCGAACTGCTGGACAACGGCTCGGCGCGCGACACCCTGAAGGCGATCGAGCGCGTGCTGGAATTCGCCCTCTCCCGTCAGAGCCACTACGCCGCCCTGGCGTGCGGCATCGACACGCTAGAGGCGCTGCCGCTCAAACACCTGGCACGCTCGAAGGACGAACGGATCGCGCGCTTCATGGGCAGGCGCTGGCCGCAGGCAGCGGAGCGAATCGCGGCGGAACGCGCCGCCTACACGCACACGGCCAACCGGATGCCGGGCAAGGCATCGAGAAAACGGCGCCGGTAAAAGTCAGTCCCTGCGGGACGGCGCGGCGAGGATCACCAGCGCGATGCCGCCGAGAACGGCTGAGGAGGTTAGCACGAAGCGCAGCGTCAGCGCCTCATTGAGGAAGACGATGCCGCCCAGCGCGGCGATCACCGGCACGCTGAGCTGGACGGTCGCCGCGCTGGAAGAAAAGCTCGCCAAGGCCCGCCAAATCAAGCAGGGCATGATGCTGGAACTGCTGACCGGGCGGATTCGGCTGGTCTGAGGGTGGAGCGCTGTGCCGCCAGCGCCGGGTTTTTAAAACACCCGCTTGCGGTCGGCGGATTTTTTCAGGAAAACACTGGCATTTTCCTGAAAAAACTCTATTCTTCCGCTTATGCAAGCAATTGAACAAAAGATACTTTCCAGGATTTATGGGCGCGGGAGGGGGTGGGCCTTCACCAAAATCGACTTCGTGGCCGGTTTTGGCGAGGCCAATATCCACCAGGCATTGTCAGGCCTGGCCCGGGCGGGCAAGATCCGCCGCGTCTGCCATGGGGTGTATGACTATCCGCGCCACAGCGATCTGCTCGGCCAGTTCCTGAGCCCGGACATCGACCAGGTGGCCGCGGCGCTGGCGCGCAAGTTCAACTGGCGCATCCAGCCTTCCGGCGAGGCGGCGCTCAACCTGCTCGGCCTGTCCCCCCAGGTGCCGGGACGCTGGGTTTATCTATCCGATGGCCCAAGCCGCGAGTACCCCATCGGCGAAGACGGCCGCCAGATCCTGGCGTTTCGCAAGTCGCCCCTGAAGGACACGGGTTTCAAATACCGGGAGAGCGGCCTGCTGGTCCAGGCGCTGAAGGCGCTGGGAAAAGAGCGGGTGGACGCTGCGGTGATCAAGACCCTGCGTCGTCGCCTCGATCCCAGGCTGTGTCGCCACATCCTCAGCGATACGCGGGCCGTCACGGGCTGGATTCTCCAGATCATCAAGCAGGTGTGCGAGGCGCCTGCCTGATGGACACGGTCGCCCGCTACTCCGCCGCGCAGCGCCGCGAATTGTTTTCCGAAGCGGCGGCCCGGCTGGACATGACGCCGGCCGTGGTGGAGAAGGACTTCTGGGTGACCTGGGTGCTCGACCGCCTGTTCGCCACGCCGAAACTGGCGCAACTGTTGATGTTCAAGGGCGGCACCAGCCTGTCCAAGGTCTATGGTCTGATCGAACGCTTTTCGGAAGACATCGACCTGATTCTCGACTGGCGCGTGCTCGGCGGCGACGACCCGCTGGCCGAACGCTCCAGAACCAGGCAGGCCGAGTTGAACGAGGCCATCAATCGGGAGGCCCAGGCGTATATCGCCGGGCCGCTGTTGGCCAATCTGGTTGCCGCGCTCGCAGGAATAGGCGAGTGCCGCATCGGCGAGGACGATCCCCACGTGATCGAGGTCCGCTATCCGGCGGCCTTCGCCGACACCTACCTGCGTCCGGAAGTGCGCCTGGAAATCGGCCCGCTGGCCGCCTGGCTGCCCCACGAGGAAGGGCGCATCTCCGCCTATGCCGCACAGGCCTTCCCTGACGTGTTCGCCCGGCGGGAAACGACCGTCCGGACGATCCGGGCCGAGCGCACTTTCTGGGAGAAGGCCACCATCCTGCACCAGGAAGCCCATCGCCCCGAAGACAGCCCCCAACCGGCCCGCTATTCCCGCCACTACTACGACCTGGCGCGCATGGCGGCGTCACCCGTGAAGGCCGCCGCCCTGGCGGACCGCGAACTTCTCGCCAGCGTCGTCGCATTCAAGCAGCGTTTCTATCCCCGCCCCTGGGCGCGCTACGACCTCGCCATGCCAGGCAGCCTGCGCCTGCTGCCTGGCGAGCGGATGCTGGCGGCGGTGGAAGCCGACTACCGCGCCATGGCCGACATGATCTTCGGCGCGGTTCCCAATTTTGCGGACATCGTCGCGCAACTGCGCGCGCTGGAAGATGAGATCAATGGGAGCAGCTGAGCGCCAGGAAGGCGCAGACATAAAATCGAAGTCCGCCCGCTCGTCGGCAAGCTGGTAGCGAAAAGGAAAAGTCAGTCCCGGCGGGACGGCGCGGTGAGGATCACCAGCGCGATGCCGCCGAGGACGGCTGAGGAGGCCAGCACGAAGCGCAGCGTCAGTGCCTCGTTCAGGAAGACGATGCCGCCCAGCGCGGCGATCACCGGCACGCTCAGCTGCACGGTCGCCGCGCTCGTCGCCTTCAATGCGGGCAGCACGGTGTACCAGATGGCGTAGCCGAGGCCGGAGGTGATCGCGCCGGAGGCCAGCGCGTAGGCGACGCCCGCCGCGTCCAGGCGCGCCTCGGCGAGCGGCAGCAGGCTCAGCACCACGGCGAAGGGCACCGCGCGCAGGAAGTTGCCCGCCGTCACGCGCGTGGCGTCGCCCGCCCCCTTGCCGCGGATCGAATACACGCCCCACGCCGCGCCCGCCATCAGCATCAG
>JADLGU010000057.1 GCA_020849155.1 Rhodocyclaceae bacterium
CACTACGACACCATCCTCTACGCCGGGCCGCACCAGGCGCGGGAGATCCGCCGGCGTGAGGAACTCAAGGGCCTGTCGCCCAAGCGCCTGGTGGCCCATGGCTACCACCGCATCGAGCAGCTGCTGGCGGAGCGGCGCGAGCCGCCGCCGGTCGCCGGCGATGCCGACATCCACGTACTGCTCGCGCCTTCCTGGGGCGAACAGACCATCCTCAATACCTGCGGCCTGGAACTGGCAGGCATCCTGCTCGATGCCGGTTTCCGGCTGACGCTGCGCCCGCATTTCCAGACACGCTGGCAGACCCCGGAGGTCATCGACCGCATCACCGCGCGCCATGGCGGCAACCCGCGCTTTCGCCTGGTCGAGCAGATGGGCGAGAGCGACTCGCTGTTCGATTCGCAGGTGATGATCACCGACTGGTCGGGTGCCGGCCAGGACTACGGCATGGGCCTGGAGAAGCCGGTGCTCTACATCGACCTGCCGCCCAAGAGCCGCAACGACAGCTGGCAGGAGCTGGGCATGGAACCCTTCGAGTCCTGGGTACGCGCCAGGCTGGGCGCGCTGCTGCCACCGGACCGGCTGGCCGATGCGCCGCGCCTGGTCCGCGAGCTGGTGCGTGATCCGGCCCGCGCCCGCGAGAATGCCGCCGCCCTGCGCCGCGACTACATCTGCAACGTCGGCAGCAGCGGCCGTGCCGCGGCCGAGGCCGTGGCGGCCACTGCCGCCGAGGTCGCCGCGGGCGCTGCCAGCCCCGCGGCGCAGCGCTGACATGACCACCCGCCGCCAGCTGCTGCGCTGGACCGGCTGGTTCGTCGCCGCCAATGCGGCGCTGTTCGCCCTGCTCGGCCTGCGCTTCATGTGGCTGGTACCCTGGCAGAGCGATGCCCTCGGCCTGGCCTACACGCTGCTGGCCTATGTCGGCCACTTTTCCCTGCTGGCGGCGCTGCCGGCGATCCTGGTCGTGATTCCGCTGTGCCTGCTGCTGCCCTCGCGCCTGCTGGTCATGGCGGTCGCCGTGCTGCTGGCCGCGGCGACGGCCACGCTGCTGGTGGTCGATGGCAATGTCTTCGCCAGCCAGCGCTACCACCTGACGCCGCTGACGGCGATGCTGTTCGAGCGCTCCACCTGGCTGCTGGTCGGGCTCATCGGCCTGCTGGCCCTGGTGTTCGAGGCGCTGCTCGCCGGCAGCGTCCGTGGCTGGCTCGAGGGCCGGCCCTCCCGTGGCGGGCGCTGGGTGGCGCTGGTGCTGGTCGTCGCCTGGCTGGGCAGCCAGGCGATCCACATCTGGGCGGATGCGCTCGGTTACCTGCCGGTCACGCAGCTGACGCGCTACCTGCCCGCGTATTTCCCCATCCATGCGAAGCGCCGGATGGTGCGCCTGGGACTGGTCAGCCAGGCGCAGGTGGACCGGCAGCTGCAGCTGCAGCGGGTCGGCGCCGACGGTGGCGGGCAGCTGCAGTATCCGTTGCAGCCCATGCAGTGCGACGCGCCGGCGCCGACGCCGAACATCGTCTGGGTGATCGTCGATGCGCTGCGCCCCGATGCCATCGATCCCGCTTTGATGCCCGAGCTGGACCGCGTCCGCAGGGCGGGACAGGAGTTCGCCAACCACTGGAGCGGGGGCAATTCCTCGCGCGCCGGCATCTTCTCCATGTTCTACGGCCTGCCGAGCACCTACCTCGACACCTTCTACGGCGTGCAGCAGCCGCCGGTGCTGATGGCCGAGCTGCGCCGGCGCGGCTACCAGCTCGGCCTGTTCGCGGCGCCCGGTTTCGGCACGCCGACCGACATCGGCCGCACCGTCTTCGCCGGCGTGCCGGGCCTGGGCGGTGAAACGCCGGGCATCTCCGCCGTGCAGCGCAACCGCGCCGTCACCGATGACTGGCTGGCCTGGCTCGGCAGGCATGACCGCTCGCAGCCCTTCTTCGGGTTCCTTTATTACGACCCGCCGATGGGGGAGATGTCGGCCGATCCCGGGCCGCTGCCGATGAATGGCCGCTTCGGCGACAAGCCGGAAGTGCAGGCTGCCTGGCGGCAGTACCGGCGCTCGGCACAGATGGTCGATGGCGAGATCGGCCGCGTCATGGCGGCGCTGCGGGCCGACGCGCTGCTGGAACAGACGCTGGTGATCATCCTCAGCGACCATGGCTACGAGTTCGATGACAACGGCCTCGGCTACCTCGGCCATGCCAGCGACTACAGTGCCGCCCAGCTGCGCGCCACGCTGGTCATGCACTGGCCCGGGCGTGCCCCGGCCGTGTACCGGCATCGCAGCTCGCATTACGACCTGCCGGTGACGCTGCTGCAGGACCTGTTCGGCTGCCGCAACGATCCGGCCGACTATGCAGTCGGCCGCGAGCTGTTCTCCGGCAGGGACTGGCCCTGGATCATCGCCGGCAGCTACAACTCCCATGCCATCGTCGAACCGGGCCGGGCCATCGTCACTCACCCCGGCGGCTTCGTCGAAGTGCTCGGCCCTGACTACCGGCCGATCCCCGGAGCGAAGTTCGATCCCGTGGTGGTGGCCGACGCGCTGCGCGACATGCGGCGGTTCTACCGTTGATGACGCCGCGCCGACCCGGCGGCAGCCTGCTGGTGCGCCTCGCCTGGCTGGCCTGTGTAGTGGCCAGCGTATTGGCCAGCGTATTGGCCAGTCCCGCCGGGGCGACGGCCGCGGTGGCCGGCGACATCGAACTGCGCTCGCGCTCGGTTGAGATCACGATCAGCGACCGGGGCGGCCTGCCACTGCGCTGGCTGGCCTGCGCCGGTGCCTGTGCCGACCCCGGCACCCGGCGCCAGGACCTGGTCACCCCGGGTGATGGAGCCCTGCGCTGGGCGGCCGACGATC
>JADLGU010000450.1 GCA_020849155.1 Rhodocyclaceae bacterium
ACTTCTGGAAATGCCCGGCGAACTTGGCGTTCGTCACCACATAGATGCGGTCAATGCCGGGGATGGGGGCGAGGTTGTCTATGACGTGCTCGACCATCGGCTTGCCAGCGACAGGCAGCAGCGGCTTGGGTTGCGTGAGCGTGAGCGGATAAAGGCGCGTGGCGTAGCCGGCGGCGAGTATGATGACTTTCATTGGATAAAAACCTGAACCGGCCGAAACGTTAAACGGGAAGGCGGTCGTAACGCCACAACGATTTTCAACGCCCGCCGCCGGATTTACTTCTCGAACAGGCTCGGCGCGGAATGGGCCACCAGTTCCTGGCAGCGGGCGGCGATTTCGCCGGGCGATTCGCAACCGAGCGCGAACGCAGCCAGCGTTTCCGCCTCGGATTTCTTCAAGCGCCGGACGAGATATTTCACCTGGGCCAGCAAGGCCGGCGCGGCGCTCAATTCGTCCACGCCCAGGCCGATCAGCAGCGGTGTAAACACCGGGTCGCCCGCCATTTCGCCGCAAACGCTCACCCAAACCTTGCGGGCGTGCGCCGCGTCCACCGTGGTCTTGATGAGGCGGACGATCGCCGGATGCGTCGGTTCGTAGAGGTGCGCGATCTTTTCGTTCATCCGGTCCACCGCCAGCGTGTACTGGATGAGATCGTTTGTGCCGAGGCTGAAAAACTGAACGTGTTTGGCCAGCGCATCGGCGATCACCGCCGCCGAAGGCGTTTCGATCATGACGCCGATCTCCAGTTTCTCATCGAACGGAATGTTCGAGGCGCGCAACTCTTCCCGGCAACCGGCGAGCAGGGCGTTGGCCTGAAGCAATTCGTCCAGGCCGGAAACCATCGGATACATCAGCTTCACGTTGCCCTCGACGCTGGCGCGGAGGATGGCGCGGAGCTGGGCGCGAAAAATATCAGGGCGCTGGAGGCAGAAGCGGATTGCCCGCCAGCCGAGGAATGGATTCATCTCCGTCGGCACCGCCAACGAAGAGAGCAGCTTGTCGCCGCCGAGATCCAGCGTGCGGATGA
>JADLGU010000058.1 GCA_020849155.1 Rhodocyclaceae bacterium
GCCTACGGCGTGGTGGCGCGCCTGGCGTTGCTCGCTGCCGCCGTCGAACTGGAACTGTCGGCGCCGGCGCTGGAGATCGCGTGAACGCCCCGCCGCCGGGCCGTCCCAAGGCGGGGCCAGCCAACAACATGGAGCGAAGCGAACAATCGTCACCCCCTTCCTCGGGAAGGGGGGAGGGGGGCTGGCAGTGAAACTGGCGTTCATCCTCGACCCCCTCGAGCATCTCAAGGCCTACAAGGATTCCAGCGTCGCCATGCTGCGCGCGGCGCAGGCGCGCGGCCATGAAGTTTCCGCCGTGATGCGGCCGGCGCTCGGCTGGCGCGGCGGCACGGTGCGCGCCGCCGCCTCCCGCCTGACGCTGCGCGCGGACCACCATGACTGGTTCGAGGCCGGCGCGCCGCAGGAAGCGGCGCTGGCCGATTTCGACGCCGTGCTGATGCGCCAGGACCCGCCCTTCGACTTCGAGTACCTCGCCGCCACCTGGCTGCTGGAACGGGCCCAGGCCGGCGGCGCCCGCGTCTTCAACGACCCGCGCGCGGTGCGCGACCACTCCGAGAAGCTGGCCATCCTCGAGTTCCCGCAGTTCACCCCGGAGACGCTGGTGGCGCGCGAGCCGGAGGCGCTGCAGGCCTTCATCGAGGAAACCGGCGACGCCATCCTCAAGCCGCTCGACGGCATGGGCGGCAGCCAGGTGTTCCGCGTCGCTCGCTCCGACCCCAACCGCAACGTCATCGTCGAGACGCTCACCGGCCACGGCGCGCGCAGCATCATGGCGCAGCGCTACCTGCCCGGGATCGCCCAGGGCGACAAGCGCATCCTGCTGATCGGCGGCGCCGTCGCGCCCTTCGCCCTGGCGCGCATCCCGAAACCGGGCGAGACGCGCGGCAACCTGGCCGCCGGCGGCAGCGGCGTGGCGCAGCCGCTCTCGGCGCGCGACCGCGAAATCGCCGAACACCTGGCGCCGATCCTCGCCGGGCGCGGCATCCTGCTTGCCGGCATCGACGTCATCGGCGACTGCCTCACCGAGATCAACGTCACCAGCCCGACCTGCTTCGTCGAGATTACCCAGCAGACCGGCTTCGACGTCGCCGGCATGTTCATCGACGCGCTGGAGCGTGCATGCGGCGGCTAGGCGCCGCGCTGCTCCTCGCGGCTCTGTTGCTATCGGCCTGCGCCCGGACGCCGCAACTGCACCAGCGCGAGGCCTATGTCTTCGGCACCCGCGTCGAGGTCTCGGTATGGGGCGGGTCGGCCGACCGGGCGGCGCAGGCGCTGGCCGCCGTGCTGGCCGAGTTCGACCGCCTGCACCGCATGCTCCACGCCTGGCAGCCGTCCGAGCTGACGGCGCTGAATGAAGCCATCGCCCGCGGCGAGCGCGACATCGCCGTCTCGCCGGAACTGACTTTTCTCCTCCAGGACGCGGCCGACCTCGCGGCGCGCTCCGATCAGCTGTTCAACCCCGCCATCGGCGGGCTGGTGGCGCTGTGGGGCTTCCACTCCGACGAGTTCAAGCCGCAGCTGCCCGACAGGACGGCGGTAGAGGCGCTGGTCAAGGCCGCGCCAAGCGTGGGCGACCTGTCCTTCGCCGGGGAGCACGTCAGCAGCCGCAACCGGGCCGTGCAGCTCGACCTCGGCGGCTACGCCAAGGGCTACGCCCTCGACCGCGCCGCCGCCATCCTCAAGGAGAAGGGCGTCGGGAACGCCCTCATCAACATCGGCGGCAACGTCCTGGCGCTGGGCGACAAGGGCGGCACGCCCTGGCGCGTCGGCATCCAGCATCCGCGCGCCGCCGCGCCGCTGGCCACCCTCGAGCTGCGCGACGGCGAGGCCATCGGCACCTCCGGCGACTACCAGCGCTACTTCGAGGTCGACGGCCGCCGCTACAGCCACCTGCTCGACCCGCGCACGGGCCGCCCGGCCGAAGGGACACAGGCGGTCACCGTGCTGATCCCGCCGCGGCCGGGCGCGCCCCAAGGGCACTTCCAGCGGGGCGCCGGCGTGCTGTCGGACGCGGCCAGCAAGCCGCTGTTCATCGCCGGCCCCGCCGAATGGCGCGGCCTGGCGCGGCGGCTCGGCGTGGAACAGGCGCTGCGGATCGACGGCGAGGGCGTGATGCACGTCACGGCGGCTTTGCGCGCGCGGCTTACAATGTTGGCATCCGACATGAAGATCGTGATCGAACCATGAGCGATGAGCTTGTTGAACGGATGGTGCGCCGCCGCGTCGGCCTGGACGTGCTGCGCCGCCTGCGGCGCCTGGTGGACGCCGAGCGGAAGCAGGAGGCGGACAACGCCCGCCTGGCCCGCCGGCTCGCCTGGGGCATCGCCGTGCTGGCGGGACTGACTTTTCTGTTCCTCTTCCTGCGCTGATTCACCCTTCGGTTACAATCGCTTTGGCACTCCAAGGCGATCATGATCGGCATCTTTCTCATCACCCACGGCAGCCTGGGCGAATCCCTCGTCCAGTGCGCCTGCCACGTCCTCAACAAGCGCCCGCCGCAGATCGCCCAGCTCGGCGTCTCCGGCCAGGACGACCCGCTCGACGCCCTGCCGCTGGCGCGCGAGATGATGAAGCTGGTCGATTCGGGCCGCGGCGTGCTGCTGCTCACCGACATCTTCGGGGCGACGCCTTCCAACATCGCGCTGAAGCTGCTGGAGCCGGGCCGCGTCGAGGGCGTCTCCGGGGCCAGCCTGCCGATGCTGCTGCGCGCCCTGACCTATCGCGAGAAGGACATGGAGACGCTGGTGACCAAGACCGTCGCCGGCGGCCGCGATGGCGTCATGCTGATGAAGAGCCCCCGCGATGCCCAGGGCTGAAGCGGAGATCGTCAACAAGCTCGGCCTGCACGCCCGCGCCTCGGCCAAGCTGACCCAGACCGCCACCGCCTTCGCCAGCGAGGTCTGGCTGGAGCGCAACAACCGCCGCGTCAACGCCAAGAGCATCATGGGCGTGATGATGCTGGCCGCCGCCAAGGGCGCCAAGGTGGTGGTCGAGACGGAGGGCGCCGACGCCGACGCCGCCCTGCAGGCCATCCTCAAGCTGATCGCCGACAAGTTCGGAGAGGGGGAGTGAGTTTCACGATTCACGGCCTGGCAGTCTCGCACGGCATCGCCATCGGCCATGCCCACCTCGTCTCGCATGCCGTGCTCGAGGTCGAGCACTACGTCCTGCCCGGACGCCATGTCGACGAGGAGCTCGCCCGCTTCGGCCAGGCCGTGGCCGAGGTGCAGGGCGAACTCGACGCCCTGATGGCCGGCGCCGACGCCCCCACCGAGCTGACGGTCTTTGTCGACCTGCACCAGATGCTGCTGGCCGATCCGATGCTGA
>JADLGU010000059.1 GCA_020849155.1 Rhodocyclaceae bacterium
CGGCCGCCGGCCATGCCGTCCGGCATAGGCGGCGCGGATCCGCGCCAGGTCTTCCGCCTCGTTCCCCGTCAGCGCCAGCCAGACTTCGATGCCGATCTCGCGCCGCGGGTAATCGATGAAGGCCAGGCCCAGCGGCGCCCCCGCCGCCAGGGCGACCCGGTAGAAACCGGACTTCCAGTGGTCGGTTTTCGCCCGGGTGCCCTCCGGCGCGATGGCCAGGTAGAGGCTGTCGCGGCGCGCGAACAGCGCCGCCAGCTGGCCGACGAAGCCGGTGCGCTCGCGCCGGTTCACCGGAATGCCGCCCAGCCGGCGGAACAGGCCGCCGAAGGGCGGGCGGAACAGGCTGTCCTTGCCGATGAAGCCGATGGGGATGGCCACCACGGCGCGCGCCAGGATGCCGATGACGAAATCCCAGTTCGAGGTGTGCGGATAGAAGATCACCACCGCCTTCGGCCCGGGCGGCGGCACGAACACCACGCGCCAGCCGATGAGCCCCAGCAGCGCGCGGCACAGGCGGCTGAGCGGTCCGCCTCGCGTGTTAATATTTGGCCTCAAATTCTTCTCGTTGCGGCGCCATCCCGCGCCAGCCCGATTATCACGGATTTTTCCATGCGCGACATCGCCCGCCACGGCCAGGTGTTCACCCCGCCGGCCATCGTCGAGGCCATGCTGCGGCTGCGCCGCAACGCCGGCCGGGTGCTGGAGCCGGCCTGCGGCGACGGCGCCTTCTCGAAGCGGCTGCCCGGCTGTGTGGCCATCGAGCTGGATGCGGCGCACTGCCCGGCGGAGGCCTTGAACGTCGATTTCTTCGCCTATCCGGAGTCCGAGCAGTTCGACACCATCGTCGGCAACCCGCCGTATGTGAAGGCGCGCGACATCCAGCCCGGCACGCGGCAGCGGCTGCATTCGCGCCTGCTCAACGGCCACAGCAACCTGTACCTGCACTTCATCGAGAAATGCGTGCGCCACTTGAAGCCCGGCGGCGAGCTGATCTTCATCACCCCGCGCGACTTCCTCAAGGCCACCGGCGCGGCGCGACTCAACACCTGGCTGTTCGACCAGGGCACGATCACCGACTTCGAGGAGCTGGGCGACGCCCGCGTCTTCGACGGCGTGGTGCCCAACTGCGCCATCTGGCGCTTCGAGAAGGGCAGCCGGGCGCGGCGCCTGGCCGACGGCCGGCGCATGGTGCTCTCCGGCGGCCAGATCCTGCTGACGCGCGGCGTCTACAGCGTGCCGCTCTCCGGCGTCTTCGCGGTGAAGGTCGGCGGCGTCTCCGGCGCCGACCAGATCTTCACCCACGCCGAGCTCGGCAACGCCGACTTCGTCTGCTCGAAGACGGCGCAGACGGGCGAGCTGCGCCGCATGATCTGGCTCGAGCGCGAGGGGCCGATTGCGTATCTGGAGCCGTTCAAGGAAAGGCTGCTGGCGCGGCGGGTGACGAAGTTCGACGAGAGCAACTGGTGGAAGTGGGGCCGCCGCCATTTCGTCTCCGACGCGCCGCGCCTCTACGTGAACCAGAAGACGCGCCAGCCGCGGCCGTTCTTCCTCGACGACTGCCGCAACTACGACGGCGCCATCCTGGCGCTCTTCCCGCACCGCCGCGACGCCGACCTCGCGCTGCTGCGCGACATGCTCAACGCGGTCGACTGGGCCGAGCTGGGCTTCGTCTGCGACGGCCGTTTCCTGTTCGCCCAGCGCAGCCTGGAACAGGCCTTGTTGCCCGAGGATTTCGCGCCGTTCGCCGTCCGCCAACTGGTATAACATCGCCCCATGGTCCCGCGCCTCACCACCGCCCTCACCGGCCCGCTGCTCGAGCTCGAGCGCAGCTTCCTCGACCGCGCCACCGCCATCGAGCAGTGGTTCCGCGCCCAGTGGCAGGAACACACGCCGCCCTTCTACTGCTCGGTGGACCTGCGCAACGCCGGCTTCAAGCTGGCGCCGGTGGACACCAATCTCTTCCCGGGCGGCTTCAACAACCTCAACCAGGCCTTCCTGCCGCTGTGCGTGCAGTCGGCGATGATCGCCATCGAGCGCATCTGCCCGGACGCCCGGAACCTGCTGCTGATTCCGGAGAGCCACACGCGCAACCTGTTCTACCTGACCAACGTGGCGCGCCTGGCGGCGATCCTCGAGCGCACCGGCCTCGACGTGCGCGTCGGCACCCTGATCCCGGAGATCGCGGCGCCGACGAAGCTCGAGCTGCCCGACGGCCAGGCGCTGCTGCTCGAGCCGCTGGTGCGGCACAACGGCCGCCTCGGCCTCGACGGCTTCGATCCCTGCGCCATCCTGCTCAACAACGATCTCTCGGCCGGCGTGCCGGAGATCCTGAAAGACCTGCACGAGCAGACGGTAATCCCGCCGCTGCACGCCGGCTGGCACGTGCGGCGCAAGTCGCGCCACTTCGCCGCCTACGACCGCGTCGCCGGCGACTTCGCCCAGGCCATGGGCATCGACCCCTGGCTGATCAACCCCGACTTCGCCGTCTGCGGCAAGGTGAAC
>JADLGU010000060.1 GCA_020849155.1 Rhodocyclaceae bacterium
CGCGCATCCAGGAAGTGCACCTGCTGACACTGCACTGCCTGTGCGACGGCCTCGATTGCATGTTGCTAGGAGAGGACGCATGAAGAGACTGCTGATTACCGCCACCCTCGCCGCCCTGGCGCTGCCGGCCCTGCAGGGCTGCGTGCCGGCGGTCGCCACCGGCATCGGCGCCGGCGCCCTGATGATCGTCGACCGGCGCGCCGGCGAGACCTATCTCGCCGACGAGGCCATCGAGATCCGTTCGTTCAACCGCATCAGCGAGAAGTTCGGCGACAAGGTGCACGTCAATGTCACCAGCTACAACATGAAGGCGCTGCTCACCGGCGAAGTGCCGGACGAGGGCATCAAGGCCGAACTCGAGAAGGCCATCGCCGGCGTCATCAACGTCAAGGGCGTCACCAACGAGGTGACGGTCGGCGGCATCAGCAGCTTCAGCGCCCGCAGCAACGACACCTACATCATCTCCAAAGTGAAAGCGCGCTTCATCGACGCCAACAAGTTCCAGGTCAACCACGTCAAGGTGGTGACCGAATCCGGCACGGTGTTCCTGCTCGGCCTGGTCACGCGCAAGGAAGGCGACGACGCCGCCGAGATTGCCCGCACCACCGCCGGCGTGAAGAAGGTCGTGCGCGTCTTCGAGTACATCGAGTTCAAGGACGCGCAGCGGCTCGACAACCGCCCGCCGGAAGAGACGAAAGCCAAACCCGAGCAGAAGTAATCCCCGCATGCCGTTTACCGCGCCAGGATTCGAGGCCAAGCTCTGCCCACACGGCGGTCTGGCGGCGCGCCTCGCCGGCCTGCCCCGCCCGCTGGTGTTCACCAACGGCTGCTTCGACATCCTACACCGCGGACACGTCACCTACCTGGCGCAGGCGCGCGCCCTGGGCGCCAGCCTGATCGTCGGCGTGAATACGGATGCTTCGGCGAAGCGCCTTGGCAAGGGCGATGACCGGCCGGTCAACAGCCTGGAAGATCGCATGGCGCTGCTGGCGGCGCTGGAAAGCGTTTCGCTGGTGACCTGGTTCGACGAAGACACGCCGCTGGAACTCATCCGCGCCATGCAGCCCGAGGTGCTGGTGAAAGGCGGCGACTGGCCGCCGGAACGCATCGTCGGCGCGGAGCTCGTGCTGGCGCGCGGCGGCCAGGTGCACTCCATCCCCTTCCGCCACGAGCGCTCCACCACCGCCCTGCTGGCGAAGATCCGCTCGCTTTAATCCTTGCTAACCGGTGCCCGCCGCAGGATGGTGGCGTGCACCAGCCCGACGTGGCTGCGCAGGGTGAACAGCATGTCGGCGAAGGCCAGCGGCGTCGGGATGTGCTGGATATCCTCCTCGATGCGTTCCAGCTTCTCCAGCCACTCTGCGCGGCTGCGACGTTCCGGGTTCGACTCGACTTCGGCCTCGAGGAACTTCAGTTCGCCGTAGCGCCGGTAGATGCGCGAACGCACCCGCCAGCTATAGAGACCCGGCGCAAATTTCATGATGGGGATGAGCAGGGCGAATATCGGCACCAGCAGGACCACCATGCGGTCGATCAGGTTCGCCGCCCAGAACGGCAGGTAGCGCTGCAGGAAAGGCTTGCCCGACTTGTAGTAGCGCTCGGCATCGGGCGAGGGCGGAAAGTCAGCCTGGCCGATACGGGGGAACTCGCCGGGACGCTGGAAAATCCCCGCTTCGCCATGCACCTCCTGCGCCGCCTGGAGCAGGAGTTGGACCAGCGCCGGATGGACGGACTCGTGCGCCACCAGGGTGGCCATGGGCGACACCAGCTTCACGTCGCGCGCCGGGATGTTGCGCGTCATGTCGATCGCCCCCTGCGGCAGCGTCAGGCGGGCCAGATGGGGGAAAAGCCGCACGTAGGCCTCGGCATGGGAAAAACTCATGAGGCGCACGCCCTCGGTGTACAGCAGCGACCAGACCGCCGCCGAGCGCTCGGTGCCGACGAGGAACACCACGTCCGCCTTGCGGCTCTGCAGGGCCTCGACCGCCGACAGGCCGCCGAGCGGCAGCAGCGTGGCGTTCTTCGCGTCGACCCCGTTGGCCTCGAGCAACTGGAGCGCCAGCTTGCGCGTGCCGCTGCCCTCCGCGCCGACAGCCAGGCGGCGGCCCTTGAGCTGGGTCAGGCGGTCGAGTTCCTGCTGGCCGCGGTAGAACACCCAGAGCGGCTCGAAATACAGATAGCCGAGCGATTGCAGCCGCTGGAGGTTGACGCCGTTGGCCGTGCCGCTCTGCACGAGGGCGACTTCCGTGTCGTCGTCCTCGTCGAGCAGACGTTTCAGGTTCTCCATGGAACCGGCCGAAGGCTGCTCGCGCAGCTCGACGCCGTTTCTTGCCAGCACTTGGCGATAGCGCTCGACATAAACCTCGTAGGAGCCGCCCGGTGCACCCGAGGAAATGTTGAGGAATTTCGGCGGCGCCGGTTTGATGAATTGCGCCGCCAGCCAGAAGCCGCCAATCAGCAGCAGCAGCGCCGGCAAGCCGACCGTCAGAAGATCGTGCAGGGAGAATTCGCGCAGCGGCTTGAGCTTGACCATTCGTCGCATCTTACAACTCCACTTGCGTGCCCAGCTCGACCACCCGGTTCGAGGGGATCTTGAAGAAGGCGGTCGCGCTGCCGGCGTTGCGGAACATGGCGACGAACAGCTTCTCGCGCCAGTAGGCCATTTCGGGCTTCACCTGCAGCCGCGCGAGCAGCGTCTCGCGGCCGAGGACGAACGAAGTCTCCATCATGTCGAAGGGCAGGCCCGCTTCAGCGCATTGTTCGAGCGCCGCCGGAATGTCCGGCTCGTCCTTGAAGCCATATTGCACAATCACCTGCCAGAACTGGCCGTTGATGCGGTGCGCCTCGACGCGATCGACTTCCGGCACGTAGGGCACGTCGTGCACCTGCACCGTGAGCAGGATAACGCGTTCGTGCAAGACTTTGTTGTGCATCAGGTTGTGCAGCAGGGCGTGCGGCACCCCGCTCGGGTTGGACGTCATGAAGACCGCCGTGCCGGGCACCGCCGGCGGCGGCGCGACCTTCAGGCTTTCGATGAACCCGCCCAGGTCGAAGGCGTCGGCCTTCATGCGCGCGAACAGTAGATCGCGGCCGCGCTTCCAGGTCGTCATCAAGGTGAACACCACCACGCCGACGGCCAGCGGGAACCAGCCGCCGTCGGGAATCTTCTCGACGTTGGCGACGAGGAAAACCAGCTCCCCCGCCAGGAAAAAGGAAAACAGCGCGCCGGCCCGCCACCAGCCCCAACCCCAGCCCTTGGCCGCCACCACCATCGCCAGCAGCGAGGTGATGACCATGTCGCCGGTCACCGCCAGGCCGTAAGCCGCCGCCATGTTGCTCGATGAGCGGAAACCCAGCACCAGCACCATCACGGCCAGCATCAACCCCCAGTTCACTGCGGGCAGGTAGATCTGCCCCTGCTCCTTGGCGGAGGTGTGCTGCACCTCGACGCGCGGCACGAAACCCAACTGCATGGCCTGGCGCGTGATGGAGAAGGCGCCCGTAATCACCGCCTGCGAGGCGATCACGGTGGCCAGGGTCGACAGGGCAATCAGCGGATAGAGCGCCCAGGACGGCGCAGACAAATAGAAGGGGTTCCAGATCGCCTGCGGATCGCGCAGGATCAGCGCGCCCTGGCCGAAATAGTTCAGCATCAGGGCCGGCAGGACAAAGCTGAACCAGGCGAGCTGGATCGGCTTGCGGCCGAAGTGGCCCATGTCGGCATACAGCGCCTCGGCGCCGGTCACCGAGAGCACGACGGCGCCCATGGCGAACAGGGCGACGCCGGGGTTGTGCACGAGGAAGCCGAGGCCGTAGAGCGGATTGATGGCCTTGAGGACGTCGGGGTTCTGCGCCATGTTGGTCACGCCGAGGGTGGCGAGGGTGGCGAACCACAGCAGCATGACCGGGCCGAACAGCGCGCCGACGCGGGCGGTGCCCCGCTTCTGCACGAAGAAAAGGAAGAACAGCACCAGCAGTGCCACCGGGATGACGAAGGGCTTGAGCGCCGGCGTCGCCACTTCCAGGCCTTCGACGGCCGACAGCACCGAAATGGCCGGCGTCACCATGCCGTCGCC
>JADLGU010000061.1 GCA_020849155.1 Rhodocyclaceae bacterium
CCTTCTGCTCGCGCGTGTGGATGATGGCGCCGTAGAAATCGGGCGCGGTGTCGAGGTTGTGGTTGGAGTAGTCGAGGCCGGAGGCGCTCAGCTGCTCGGCTTGGCCATCCTTGAGTAACCCCAGGGTCGCGCAGGTTTCCATGCCGAGTCCGCGCACCGCCTTGACCATCTCGATCACGTGATCGAGATCGCGCTGCTTCGGCCCGCGCCAGGCGGCCCCCATGCAGAAGCGGCTGGCGCCCTTTTCCTTGGCGGCCTGGGCGGCGGCGACCACCTCGTCGATTTCGAGCAGGGTCTCGCGCTCCAGGCCGGTGTGGTGGCGGGCCGACTGCGAGCAATAGCCGCAGTCCTCCGAACAGCCGCCGGTCTTCACCGACAGCAGGGTCGAACGCTGCACGCTGTTGGCGTCGAAATGGGCGCGGTGGGCCTGCTGGGCCCTGAACAGCAGATCGTTGAAAGGCAATTCGAACAACGCCTGGATCGCGGCGGCGGTCCATTGTCTGTGCTGGGGTGAGTCCTTGCTCACGCGCTCTGCGGCTGTCTGCATGTCAGGGAAATGCTTCGGATAGAATCGGACAGGGATCATCGTTCAAGGGGCAGGGCTTGTCAATTTACCGGACGACAATTGCCGGCTTGGCCCGGCTGCTGCCGCAGGACTGCTTCGTCTGCGGCCAGGCCAGCGGCGCCCGGCTGGTCTGCGTCGCCTGCGAGGCCGACCTGCCCTACCTGGAAGGTCCGTCCTGCCCCGTCTGCGCCCTGCCCACGGCGGATGGATTGCGCTGCGGCAGCTGCCAAAACTCGCCGCCCGCTTTCGACGCCACCGCCGCCGTCTTCCGCTACGCCTTCCCGGTGGAGCATATCGTGCAGGGGCTGAAGTACCGCCACCGCCTGCCCCTCGCCGGCTGGCTGGCCGAGGCCCTGGCCCGCCGCCTTGGCGCGACCGGGATCGACTGCATCATCCCTTTGCCTCTCTCCGCCAAACGCATGAAGGAGCGCGGCTTCAACCAGGCACAGGAACTGGCCAGACCGCTGGCCCGACATTTCGGCCTGCCGCTCCTCTCGGCGGCCTCCCTGCGGGTGGTGGATAGCGCGCCCCAGGCCAGCCTGCCCTGGAAAGCGCGCCAGGCCAACATCCGCCATGCCTTCGAATGCCGCGCCGACCTGTCCGGCAAGACCATCGCCGTGGTCGACGACGTGATGACCACCGGGGCGACGCTGAACGAATTCGCCCGCACCTTGAAGCTGCACGGGGCCAAACGGGTGGAGAACTGGGTGGCGGCGCGGACCCTGCCGAATACCTGAGATCGTTGCTAATGCAGGCGCTTCAGCTTCTGTTCGACGAAGGCGCTCAGCTCGACGGACAGGGCGCCGGTGGACTTGGCGCGCTGATAGGCCTCCCGCGCCTCGGCAGGCCTGCCTTCCGCCTCGAGGGAAATGCCCAGACCCATCCACCACACGCCGGCCTGCGGCAGCATGCGCAAGGCGGCCTGGTACTCCGAGACGGCCTCGCGGTGAAAAGTCAGTCTCTGCAGCACGGCGGCATGGAAGGCGCGGAAATCGGGGTTGTCCTGGGCGGCGCCGGCCGCCTTGTCGAGCGTCTCGCGGGCCCCCCGCGCGTCGCCCCGCTCCAGCTGCAGGCGGGCCAGCCGCGACGCCAGCTGCGGCTGGGCCGGTTCGCGCTGCAGCGATTCGGCCAGCAGCGCCTGGGCTTCGTCGAAGCGCTGCTGTTCGAGCAGCAGGCCGAACAGCGCCAGGCGGGAGCCGACATGACCGGTGTCCTCGCTGAGAACGCCGCGCAGCACCGCCATGGCGTCCTGGACGCGCCCCTGATTGACCAGTCCGATGGCGCGCCGATACTCGTTCTCGGCCCGCTCCCGGGCGCTCGTCATGCGCATCTTCTTCTCTATGCGCGTATCGTCTGCACCTGCCGGTTCGGCGGCCGCTTGCTGGACCGGCGCGGGGACCGGCCGTGCGGCGTTCTCTTTTCCTTCCCGGCCTTTGACAGGGGCAGCCGCCGGTTTGCCGGCCCGGGCGGCGACATCCAACTCGGCGGCGACTTTCAACTGCGGCGTATCGGACGCAGGCGAAGGCGGTTTTCTCTCCTCTGCCGGCAACGGCGGCGGCGAAGGGCTCGCCTGTTCCTGGGCGGGGACAGGCTGCGGCCCCGCCGCCGGGACGGCCACCGGCGGTGGCAGAGCGACCAGGGCCGGAGGTTGGGCAATGGGCTTCAGCGGGATCGCCGGCGCGGCCGGGACAGGCGCTTTCTCGGCATCCGTCAGCCACCAGACACCGCCCAATCCCGTCACCAGGATCGCGGCCACGCCTGCCAGGAAACTCGCGCGCAGCGCCGGGGGGCGTTGCTGCGGCAGCGAACGGATCTCGTTCGGCATGGCCGCATCGCCGTTGAGCGCCGCCCGACGCGATTCGAGGTCCTGGAGCATCTGGTTGATGAGGCTCATGGTTCGCGTCTCACCACATTTGCCAAGCCGGCCAGCGCGCGCCTTCGGTGTCGTTGACGGCCGCCTTGACGTGGCGGGCCACGACCTCCTGTCGGCCCTCGCCGTAGGCGGCCAGCATGGCCTTGTGCGCCAGGATGTTGATCAGGCGCGGCGTGCCGTGCGCGGCCCGATGGATCAGCCTGCCGGATGCCGGGGCGAACAGGCGGTGGCCGCGATAGCCCGCGACATGCAGACGGTGGGCCAGATAGAGCGCCATCTCGTCGGGCAGCAGGCCGTCGAGACGGTAGTGGAAGGATATCCGCTGTCGCAATTGGCGCACCGACGGATTCGCCAGCCGCTCATCGAGTTCCGGCTGGCCGAACAGGATGAGTTGCAGCAGCTTGCGCTTTTCGGTCTCCAGATTGGACAGCAGCCGCAGCGACTCGAGGCTTTCCATCGGCAGCGCCTGGGCCTCGTCGAGGCAGACGACGACGGGCATTTCCCTTCTTGCGAACTCCAGCAGGGCCTGATTGAGCCCCTTGAGCAAATGGTATTGGTCAGCGTCCTTGTCGAGCACCACGCCGAGCTCCTCGGCCAGCGCCAGCATCAGGGTGCGCGGTTCGAGGTAGGGATTGGGCAGGTAGGCGGTGACCGCCTCCCGGCCGAGGGTGGCCAGGAAACGGCGGCAGAGGAGGGTCTTGCCGGTGCCGACTTCGCCGGTGATCTTGATGAAGCCCTCGCCGCTTCTGAGGGCGATGAGCAGCGTGTTGAGCGCCTCCTGGTGCGCCTTGCCGGCAAACGCGAAGCTGGTGTCCGGCGTGATGCCGAAGGGCAGTTCGCGCAGGCCGAAGTGATCGAGGTACATGCCTACTGGGCCGGCTGCGGCAGGGGGCGTTCCATGGCCCGGATCCGGTCGCGCGTCTCGACCAGATCCTGCTCCCACTGCTTGTCGCTGTGGATCACGGTGGGCTTCAGCAGCACGACGATCTCGCGCTTCTGCAGGCCCTTCTTGCCCTGGCGGAACAGCGGCTCGATGACGTCGGCGGCGCCCGGCACCTTGGCGCCGTCGTCGGCCTGGATGTATTCCATGAGACCGCCGATGGCGACGATGTTGTTGTCCCTGACGCGCACGATGCTGTCCGTTTCGTTGATGCTGCTGGAGGCCAGCGGCAGCTGGAAGGTGCCCAGGGTGCCCAGGTTGATCACCTTGTTCTTCTCGGTGACCACGCTGACCGAGGGACGGATGTGCAGGATGATGTTGTTGTCCTCGTCGATCTGCGGGGTCACGTCGAGGGCGATGCCGGAAAAGAAGGGCTGCACGGTGATGGTCGGCGAGGTGGTGGTGCTGCTGCCGCTCGACGAGGTGGTGGTGCTGACGTTGGTGACGTAGAAATCGTCGGTGCCGACCTTGAGCACCGCCTTCTGGTTGTTGATGGTGGCGATGCGCGGACTGGAAAGGACATGCACCGAGCCCTGGGTCTCCAGGAACGAGATCAGCGCCGCGAAGCTGCCGGTCTGGAAGGCCAACCCCATCACCCCGGCCAGCGGCCCGCCGGCCAGCCGGCCGACGGCCCCGGCCAGCGGCGCGGCCAGGATGTTGCCCAGATCGTTGGCGACGAAGGTGCTGGCATCGGAGTTGTACTGAGTGGCGATGTCGCCGGCCTGGTTGACGCCCAGGCTCGGGGCGGGCGTCTTGAACTGGCTCACGTTCGCCCCGGAGGAAAAGCGATGCCGGCGGGTCGCCGTGAAGGCGCCCCAGTTGATGCCGGCCTGAAACTGCTCGGACAACACCACTTCGACGATTTTCGCTTCCAGGATCACCTGGCGCTCGATGGTCAGCTGCGAGGCCCGCAGGAAGTTTTCCACTTCGCGCAGTTCGCGCGGCATGGCCCGCACCACGATCACGCTGGACTGGGGCGAAATGACCACGCTGCGCCCGCCCTCGGCGCCGATGATGGCGCGAATCGCGGTGCTGATCTCGGTCCAGAAATCCATCTGGTTGGTGGTGGATACCGAGCTGCCCGCCGCCGGCTGGGTGGTGCTGCCGGTCCCGCCCGTCGCGGCGCCCGCGGCGGTCGGCGCGGCGGCGCTGCCGGCCGTGCCGGCCGTCGTCGAAGTGATCGAGCCGGAAACGACCCGGGTGTCGCTGCGGCCCAGCCGCTGCGCCGTCAGGTAGTTCACCTTGAAGACTTTCGACTGCATGCTCAGCGGCTGGATGAAGATCCGCGTCCCTTGCACCCGGTATTCATAGCCATACAGCTCGCGGATGGTGTCCAGCGCTTCCAGCACCGTGACATCCTTCAGGTTCACCGAAATGCTCCCCGTCACCTCGGGGTTGACCAGCATGCTGTAGCGCGTGCCGGAGACGATCGCCATGAACACCTGGCTGGCCGGCGCATTGCTGACGGACAGGTCGAAGCGCGGCTCGCTGGTCTTGCCGGCCGGCGCCTCGATCTGGCCCGACAAGGGCGGCACCAGGGCCCGGCTCACCGCATCGGGAGCGGCCTCCGGCGAGCGCTTGTCGGTCGCCCGCTGCATCTCGGCGTTGATCGTGTCCCGCACCGCGCCCGACTGGATCGAGGACATCCCCTGGCAGCCGGCGAGCAGGACGACTGCGGAGATGATGTATATATTTTTCATGGCTCTTCCCTTATCTGCCGGCCATTCGTTTCACGGCCCGCGACGACTGGACATCGACTTCCGGATACATCCTGATCGTTTCCCGACGGCCGTCCGGATGATGCAGGGTGACCGACTGGTCATCGATTTTCTCCACCACTGCCTCGCCGAACTTGTCGCCCGGCTTGACCCATTCTCCGTGAAGCAGCGCGGCACGGCGCTTGCCGGACCGCTTGATGGTCTGCAGGCCCGATGCGGGAGCCGTCGTCTCATCCGCCGCCTCGGCCGGATCGAGAAACTGGACCGGCGGCCGCGTCGGGTCCCGCATGGTCTGGGACCAGGCCGTCCCCGCGAACACGATGCCCAGCCCCAGGAACGCGCCCAGGAGGGTGCGGCCGCTCAATGGGTAGTTGGGTCCGCGCTTCATATCGTCAGCCACACCTTGTCGAGGCTCAGCGTGTAGAGCGTCAGCGTCAGCACCGGCCGCCGGTATTCCCTGGCATCCAGCTTCAGTCGGCCCCAATACATCTGCCAGGGCAGGGACTCGATCTGCGTCAGGTAGTCCAGCATGTCGAAATAGCTGCCGCGAAGGGTCAGCTCGACGCCGTGCTTGAAGATGTTGTTCTCGCCCAAGCCCCCCGCTCCGGCGCCGCCCTGGGCCGGCCCGCCGGTTCCGGTTGCGGCGCTTTCGCGTCCGAGCAGTTCCGTCGGCGGCAGCGTGGCCATCTTCAGCAGCTGCAGGCGCCTGTTGCGCTTGAGGAGATCCTCGAGCAGCGTGGCCATGCGTTCCGGCGGGACCAGCTGCTTGGCGGCCGACTGGAGCGTGGCGTCGATGGTCGCGATCCGCTGCTCGATCTCCTTGATCCTTGCTTGCGCCTGGATGTCGGGATGGCTCGCGGCCCTGCCCTGCAGTTCCTTGATCTGGGCGGCGATCCTGCCGGATTCGGCACGCTGCTCGACGATGCTCGCTTTCAGCCCGGCGTTCTGGCGTGACCCGGCGCTCAGCAGCAGGGCATCGGCCAGAAACCAGATGACGGCCGCGCCCGCCAGGGCGACCATCAGCCTTTCGCGCTGGCTCAAGGCGTCGAACTTCAGCAGCAGCCCTGCCAGTGTCGATTTCATCTTGACCCTCCGCTCGCCGCCACGGGGGATGCGCCCGGGCCGCTCTCCGATCCTGGCTTGGCAACCATGGCTGCCAGCAGGAATTCATGGAACGGCGGCTGCTTGGCGGCTTCGGCCTGGCCGGTCTGCCCGGCGGCCGCCGGCACCGACTTCTCGTCTCCGACCCACTGCACATTCAGCGCCTCGAAGGACCGGCCGCGCAAGGCGGCCTCCGTGTTGAGCCCGCGTATGTAGCCTGGAATCTGGTCGGGATTGAGCGTCCGGCCTTCCAGGGTGATTTTCTTGCCGCCGTCGGCAACCTGCAGACCGACCAGCCACAACCCCGCTTGCGACTGCCTCGCCAGGGCCCGCAGATACTCCGAGAAGCCTTCCGAAGAGCCGAGCACGCCGCTGTCGAGCGCTTCCTTGACGCGCTCCCGGCCGCGCAGGGCCGCTTCCGCCCGCTGCAGAGTGGTCTCCAGCTCCTTACTGAGCTTGCGCTGCCCGAGTTCCTCGCTGATTCGCGTCAGCTCCGCCTGCTGCTGCTGCAACTCGGCGGCCCCGCGTGCCGACTCCTCGGCGAGCTTCTGGTTCTCCCAGCGCAGCATGCCGCCATACAACCCCAGCGCGAGCAGCAGGAGACCGAGGCCGGGCAGCAGCGTCTTCCCGGTCAGCCATTCCCGCTTCAGCCGCAGCGCCGGATTCAGCAGGTTGATCTGGCGGGTCATCGACGCACCTCGAAATTGCGCAACGCCGCGCCGAGCAGATGAAAGCATTGCGCCTGACGACCCGGATTGCGGAGCTCGGGCACTTTGATGAGATCCATGACGCTGCCCAGATCGGCTGCCTCGACCGCGACATAAAGGTTCTGGCCAAGATAGGCGGCCAGGCCGATCTCCTCGGGCAGCGGCATCACCATCAGCTTCGCCAGGCTGACATGGTGGTGCTGGTGCTCGAAGGCATCGATCGAGCGCTGCAACTCGAGGACGATGCGGTCGAACAGGGCATGCCGCTGCTCGGCATCGGCATTCAGCAGCTGATCGAGGGTGATCTCCAGCCGGCGCGAGGCACGCAGATCGCCGCGGAAGGTGAAGGTCAGCAAGCCCCCTTCCGCCGTGAATCCGAGCATGGCAACGCCCCGGCCTGCGGGCTCGAACAAGGCCGCGACATTGCGCTGCACGGTTTCAGGGATGTCGATGGCTTGGAGATCCAGCTTGGCGGCCTGGAAAAGCTGAATCCGCTTGCCGAGCAGATCGTTAGGTGCGCAGGCCACGAACAGGTTGCGGCGCCGGGCGCCGCCGTCTCCCTCGGCCGGCACCTCCAGCACGTCCAGGGTAGCCCGGTCGACCGGGAAGTCCACCAGATCCTTGATGCGCCAGCGCATGGCCTCCTTCAGTTCTTCCGGCGAAACTTCCGGCGGCTCCACCTGCAAGAATTGGTATTCGCCGAATCGCAGGCTGGTGGTGGCGCGATAGCGATCGAGTGAGAACTCCTTGCGCAGCCTGATGTAGGTTTGAAGCTCGGCGCCCTCTTTTCTGAAGCTTCCGCACAGCGTCACTTCGGGACGTCCGCCGGCGCCGGCATGAATGTGAGCAATGTCCACTACGCCGTCACGCGCCGCAACGGCAAGCCAGCCGTCCCGTCTGGCGGAACCGAAAATTCTCATTTCACGTTAAGTTATCCATATAACTAACGGAAACTAAAGGTTTTCGTTCCTCTTGTCAATCGCCTGGAAGGGTTTTTTTCGAAATCCGGCTCAGGGGGCGATTTCGCGCCGATAAATCATCGAATCGCGATGGATGCCGAAGGTCGCCCGGGCGACCGGATCGTCGTCATATTGGGTCGTGCCGTCGGCATCGGGATTGGCGGTGTCGTCCCAGCGGCCGCGCAGCCAGGGCATGCCGCCGAGATTGACCGTGACATCGACGCTGCCCTGGTTGCCGGCGCCTGGGATGGACAGTGTGAGATGGTTGGTGGCGCCGAGCACGCCGGTGAGCATCGGTAGCGTTTCGCCGGCGTTGAGATTGCCCTGGAAGTTGCCCAGCGACACCAGGCCGCCCAGCGAGGTGCACGGCACGGCCAGCTGGTAGTCGGCGAAATTGGTGGAGAAGCCGGTGCCGTTCCAGTACTGGGCGCTGACCGGGACGATCAGCGACCGCAGTTCCGAGCCGACGGCGTTGGTCAGCCGCAGCCGGCCGAAGCGCACGCTGGTGGCGGCGCCGACGGCTTTGGCGTTGCAGGGGGCGCAGGCACCCGCCGTCGCCGCATTCATGTCGAGGCCGTTCAGCGCCACCGCGTCGGGATCCGTCAATCGCAGACCCAATTGCAGGCTGTCATAGGGGCCGTCCGGATTGTCCGGCGTGGCGCGGCGGAAGCTGGCCGCTGCCGAGCTGAGCGAATAGACGCCACTGCTCCAGAGAGGAGAAGGCGCGGTGACATTGATCCGGGCCGAAAGATCGGTGCCGTTGTTGGCGTTCTCGGCCTGCCAGGCCACCGTCGCCAGCGTGCCCGGCGCATAGCCCGGGCTGTTGTAATTGACCGTCACCGTGTTCGAGGCGTTCTGCGCCTGCACGGTCGCCGCCAGGCTCTGGAAAGGCTGGCCCATATAAGTGAAGGCCGGCGCGCCGGTGGTACAGGCGGCGGTCACCGCCCCGGCGGTCAGCTCGAAATGATCGGGCACGAAGCGGCCGACCGTGGTGATGACGGAATAGGCCGTCCGTTCCGCCGCCGTCGAGCCGTCGGCGGCATCGACCGCCGCCCAGGTGTCGTCGGCCATCTGCAGCTGGAAGACGCCGACCTCGCTGTAAGTGGCCGTACTCGATGTGACCGTCCCGCCCGCGCCGGAGAATGCGCCGACGCTGACCGCGCAGGTCGGACAAACGACTAGAGGTGGCAGTACGAAACCGGTGATATTGGCGCTCGGGCTGCCGTCGTAATTGCCGGTGACGGCGCTCGCCGCGTTGTAGCCGGTGACCGTGATCGTGAAGGGCTGGCCGGCCTTGTGCACCGTGCCGCCGGGGAAGGCGGCGTTGTTGAGCGTCCGGGCAATGCCGGCGGTCAGCCAGTCGGAATCGGTCACCGCCACGCCGAGCGCCGCCGGCCGGATGGCGAAGTTGTCGGTCGAGCAGCCGATCGCCAGCGGCGCGCCGACGGCCGGATAGGTCATGCGCACCCTGACTTCGCGCCAGGCATTGCTCTCGGTCAACGTCACGTTCTTGCGGCCGAGGTCGGCCAGCGCGAAAGACAATGTCGGCGGGATGAACACCGGCAAGGGGGTCCAGCTCGGCCGGCAGCCATTGGCGTCGATGGCCCCGGCGTTGTTCGAGGCATCCAGCAGCTCGATTTTCACGTCGCCGGCGAACAGGGTCTCGACGGCGGTCTTGGCGGCGTTGAGCGCCACGATCGCCAGGTCGAAGGGCTGGCCGGCGACCTTGGTGTGGATCACGCCGGCGATGCCCGGCGGAGTGGTCGTCTCGAAGGCATTGAAGCCGCCGGGAATGACGACGGTCAGCGGTTCGCCGATGGCGAAATCGCCGAATTCGAGGTAGGGATTGAGCGTGATCGATGTCGCGGTGCGCCCGGGCGCCAGATCGGTATCGGACCAGGCGCCCGCTGAATAGCGCTTGGCGACATAGGCGTTTGGATTGCTGCCCCCGTCCCGGTCAGCCGCCACCCAGTTGAATATCATTCGCCGCTGGGCGGCCGCCACGTTGAAAACAACCCCAAGATTCGCCACCGTCCAGTAGCGGTTGACGCTGAGCGCGGGATTGATCCCGGACGTGGCGATTTGCGGGTGGTCGCCAGCCACCGTCGCGACCCGGACATAGTTGCCGGTCGTTACTGCGCGAAAGCGCAGGTTGGCCAAGCCCCTGGTCAAGCTGCCGACGGGAAAATCGTAGGCCACACTGCCGCCGGCCGTCCTGATCCAGCGCGCCAGGTTGCCGACCACGAATCGGTTGGCGTTGCTCCCGGCAATGGTCCCGGACGAGGCATTGCTGATGCCGACTGAAAGCAGATTGGCGCCGGTGGTGACCCGGCCGTTGAGGACGCGCAAGCGGTTGGAGACCGTGACGTTGTGGTTGATCGTCAGGCCGCTGGCGTTGTTGAGATCGATGCGATAGAAGGACGAGCTCGCCGCCGTGCCACCGATGGTCTGCGCCGCCGCGCCGGCGAAGGTGGCGGTGCGGTTGCCGGTGATGCCGTTGAAGCCGCCGTTGTGGGTGAAGTTGCCCGTTAGCGTCACGTTGCCGCCGAAGGTGGCGGTGCCGCCGGCCTTGGCCACCGTCAGGTGGTTGTAGGTGTAGGCGCCGATGTTCTGGGCGCCGCCGCCGTTGTAGGCGACCGTGCCGCTGCCCGCGGTCAGGGTGCCGCCGTTGGTGAAGTTGCCGCCGATGCGCAGGACACCGGCGCCGGAGAACGCCACCTGCTCGCGGTTCGGCTGGTTGTTGGCCGTCAGGTGACGGCCTATGGTCGCCGTGCCGGCGCCGATGGCGAGCCGGGCGATGCGGGTGTTGCCGGTGCTGGCCAGGGTCAGGTCGCGACCGACGCTGAGCGTGCCGGCCGCGACGTCGAGCAGCTTGACGCGGCCGTTGGTGTTGGCGTTGATGACGATGTCGCGCGAGGCGGTGAGCGAATTGGCGCCGGCGATGACAAGGGTCGAGTCGGCATTGCCGTTGTTGATGGTCACGTCGCGGCATACCGCGGCGGCGTTCACCGTGACCGTATGGCCGTTGGCGATCACCACGTCGTCGCCCGCGACCGGCACGGCGGCGCAGCTCCAGGTGGCGGCATTGTTCCAGTTGCCGCTGCCGAGCGAGGTGCAGGTGGCTGCCCAGGCGCCGGCGGCCAAGCCCGAAAGTCCCAGGAGTACGAACAGCCGGACCGCGCGTCTCATCCTCATCGCCGCTCCACTCTGGCCTGCACCTGCCGCTCGACGTACTCGTTGGCCGGCGCCGCCGGGTTCGGACAGCCGCCGGGTCCGGCCAGGTTGCAGGCGGTCGAGGTGAAAGTGTACAGGGTAACCGTCTCGCCGGCCTCGCCGTGGCTGGTCAGGCCGCAGGTCACGGTGACGGTGAATGCCGCCAGGGTGGTGCCGGCCGGCATCACCAGCGTGGTCGGCGAAGGCGGGCAGGCCGGCGGCACGTCGGGCGCCGGCGGCGCCGGCCGCGGCGGGTTGCGCAGGGCGTTCCAGCTGCCCCATTCGAGCCCGGCCTGGGCCGCCTGGTAGGCCCGCACGCCCAGCACGTCGAGCGCCGCGGCGCTCTGCTGCGACTGGAACACCGTCACCGAGTAGGCCGCCAGCGCCGCCAGGATGACGATCAGCACGATGGCGGTGACGATCGAAACGCCGTGTTGCGCAGACCGACTTTTCATTCGCGGCGATCTCATGGCGTATGGCTCACATGCACCTGGCTCATCAGGGTCACCGATTCGAGCTGGCCGGTCTGCGGGTCGGCCTGCGACAGCGTCAGGGTAAGGGTGACCAGGCCGGAGCGCGAGGTGATGCCCGGCGCATAGGTGATGGCGCAGCCCGTCACCCCCGTCGCCAGGTTGTTGCCGGCGGCCGGCAATGGCGCCGGCTGCGCCGCGGCGATCGGATAGCTGTCGTGGCGCGTCAGGGTGCCGGTGAGGGTGTTGCACTGATAGGTGACCGGGCCGGAGACCACGTAGAAGCGGGCGCTGGGCGAGTCGAGGACGAAACTGTTGGCGGCGAAGCTGATCTGGTCCTCGGGCGCCGGACCGCCGCCGGCAACCGTTGCCGCAATCAGGCTCTTGTTGCCGCCGCTGGCGGGGCCGCTGGCATAGGCGTCGCCGCCGGCCACCCCGACGCCGAGATTGCTCACCACCAGGAAATCGCTGCCGGGGACGATGGCGGCCAGATCCGGCGTGGCCCCCAGGGTGCGCAGGCAGGTGTCGGTGACGCCGACGCCGAACTCGAAAGCGTCATTGAAGCCGGCGCCCCAGCCGCCGAGCGGGCAGCTCGTCGCCCCGCCGCTCGGCTGGCTGCGATAGCGCCCGCTGCTGCGGGTTTCGAGAAACTCCAGGTAAAACACCCCGGCCGCCGGATTGGACACCCGCACGCTGTTGGGCAGGGCGTTGCGGATGTCCCGCGACATGCGCCGCAAGGCCGTGTCGGCGATGTCGGTCAGGGTGGCCCGGCGGGTCACGTCCTGATAGCCGGAAAAGGGCACCCGCAGGAACACCGCCATCACCGCCGCCAGGATGCCGGTCAGGGTGAGGGCGACGATCAGCTCGATCAGCGTGAAGCCGCGCTCAGAGGTTGGGCGCATTGCGGGTCCTGATGCCTTCGATCTGCACGGCGATGCCGGCCGGGCCGGTGACATTCACCGTGATCAGCCAGCTCTCGCCGGCCGGCACGGCGTTGGGCCCCGCGCCCAGGGCCAGCGCGGCGAGGACGATGGTGGCGCTGTAGCCGGGATAGGCTGTCCCGGTGATGTCGCTGGCGGTCGCCAGGACCAGGCCGGCGTAATCGCTGACGTTGTCGAGCGGCGTCAGCACTGCGCCGCGCGCTTCGCCACCCTCGGTGCCGGGCCCTTCGAGCGTCGTCGCGCAGCCGGTCGGGCCGATGAAGGCGCCGGTCGCCGTGGCCAAGTTGGCGTCGTCGGGATCGCAGAAGGTGAAGGGCATCAGGCGCACTTCCTCGAGCAGCGATTCGGCGATGGCCAGCGCCTGCTTGCGGATCATCGGCTCGCCGCTCTGCCGGCTGGTGCCGACGAACACCGCCAGCACCGTGCCGACCGCCACCCCGACGATGACGATGAACAGGATCGCCTCGATCAGCGTCGCGCCGCGCTGGCCGCCTGCGATCGTCCGGACAGGGCCCTCAGAAAACATAGCCGGTATTGGCGGCAACGGTCATGGCAAAAGCCGCCCTGCCCGTCACCGTGACCACCTGGGCCGGCAGCAAGGCGCCGGCGGGCGTCACCGGCTGGCCCAGGGCATTGAACTTGAAGACGGGAACCGCGGGCGGCGCGATGGCCACTCCCGCCGGCGCCGGCAAGGCATAGGGATCGGTCGTGCCGGGCAAATTCACGGCGGCGAATCCGCCGCAGCCGGCCACCGCTCCCGGCGCCGGATTGTAGGTCAGCGCAACGCTGCCGGCGGCCAGCGCCACGCACACTTCGCGGCGCTTGGCCACGGCGGTTTTCTGGGCGTAGCGCAGGGCGCTGCGGACCTGGTCGAAATAGCCGCGCTCGTCGAAGACGCCTCGGGCGGTGAGGCGTGGCAGGCCCAGGGCGGCCAGGATGCCGAGCACCACGATGACCGTGATCAGCTCGACCGTGGTGAAGCCGGAATGGAATCGGTTCGCACCGTCATGTTTCATACGGCGAGACACTGGGCAAGTTTCCTGGGCCGGCGGCCTGCCGGCCCAGGACAATTCATCAGCAACCGGTCACGGTCGTCGCGCTGACGGCTGCTGCGCCACCCGCTGCAGCCGGCGCGGTATAAGTGAAGAAGCAGGTCGCCGGCACGTTCCCGGTGACCTGGATGGTCAGCACGGCGCCTGCGCCGCCTCCGCCGCCAACAATCGCAAACCCGTTGGCTGCCAGGTCGCCGGCAGTCGCGGGAAAAATGCTGGTCAGGCCGGCGGACGAGACGATGCCGGCCAGATCGGCCGTCGGATAGCCGTTAACGATGGAGACTCGGCCGGACTCCGTGCAGATGTTGGTCGTGTTGTTGGCCGGGTTCGGTCCGAATCCTGGTGCCGCGCAAGCGACGGTATCGATCACACCGCCCCTCGCCAGGAAAGTCCCGTGGATCAGCGCGGCTGAAGCGTTCACCGCGCCGCGCGCCGCGTTCAGCTTGGCAATCCGGGCATCGCGGGTCAGGTTGGTGAAGCGGGGCAGCGCCACCGCGGCCAGGATGCCGAGGATGGTGATCACCACCACCAGTTCGATCAGGGTGAAGCCTTTGAGATTTTTCATACACGCTCCGTCAGTTATGGCCTCGATCGGGCCCTTGTTGATATAAAAGCACACTCCATGCCAAGAATCAAAACCACTCGTAGGGCGTCAGCAGCCTCAGGGCGGCTCCGCCTGTCGCTTCCGGCCCCTCGACCACAACCTGCCAGCGCAGCTCGGCCGATCCCTTGCGGGCGGGGCGGAAATGTTCGTCGAGCCGCAACCGGTACACCACTTCCCGCTTCTCCGGATCGAAATACCAGCTGCCGCGCGCCTTGGCGCCGTCGGGCGCCTGCTGCAGCTCGCCGAGGTAATTCTCGGGCGGCCGCGCCAGCCATTGCATCGGATTCAGTCGCGCCAGCTCTGCCTTGTCCCGCTGCCTGCCGCCGGCCACCCGGCTCGCCGCCTCGTAGCGCAGGCCGTATTCGAGGGCGGCCAGCGTGCGCTCCATGGCCGTCCGTTCCGCCGCTTCCTGGACATAGGCGACCCCCCTCAGCAGGAAATAGCCCAGCACCGACAGCACCGCCAGCGCCACGACCAGTTCCAGCAGGCTGATCCCGCCGCATCGCCGCGCGTGAATTAATTCACGCCCCCGCCGCACCGCGCCGGCAGCCGGCCGCCAGCCTTGTCGGTTCCTCGTCACGGATGTCGATTTGCGGTCATCCGACCGACTACTTGATCATCGCCTTGCCCAGGTCCCACATGGGCAGGAACACGCCCAGGGCGAGGATCAGCACCAGCACGCCGAGGATCAGGATCATGATCGGCTCGATCTGCGAGGACAGGGTCTTCAGTTCGTATTCCACTTCCCGCTGGTACATGTCGGCGATCTCTTCCATCATGTCGTCGAGCGAGCCGGACTCCTCGCCGACCATCACCATCTGCAGCACCACGGGGGTGAAGATGGCGGAGGCGATGGCCGTGCGCAGCACGCTCTCGCCGCGCTCCACCCCCATCCGCATGTCCTCGAGCTTCCTGGCGACGAACTCGTTCTCCACCACCTGCCCGACCAGGCTCAGGCTCTGCACGATCGGCACCCCGCTCTTCAGGGCCAGGGCGAAGCTGCGGGCAAAGCGGGCCAGCGTCGCCTTGCGGATGATCTTGCCGGCCACCGGAATCTTCAGCTTGAGGCGGTCCCAGGTGCGCCGTCCTTCGGCCGTCCCGACGAAGCTCCTGAAGCCGACCACCGCGGCGGCCAGGCCCAGCAGGAGGGCCGGCCACCAGGCCAGGGTGAAGTCGGAAAAGCCGATCAGAACCCTGGTCATCAGCGGCAGTTCGGTGTTGAGGTTCTTGAACACCTTGGCGAAGGCCGGAATGACGAAGAGGTTGATGATCACCAGGGCGATGGCCATCGCCAGCATCACGAACATCGGGTAGCGCAGCGCCGCCTTGACCTGGTCCTTCATGAACTTCTGGAACTCGAGATGGTGGAACAGCCTGAGGAAGACCTCCTCCAGCCTGCCGGTGGTCTCGCCGACGCGGATCATCGCGACATAGAACGGGCCGAAGACCTTCGGATTGCGGGCCAGGGCCTGCGACAGCTCGCGGCCGGAATCGAGCGCCTCGCGCAGATCCTTGATGACGGCGGCGAAGGCGCGGTTCATGGCCGACTCCTGCAGGCCGGCCAGCGCCCGCATGATCGGCACGCCGGCCTTCATCAGGGTGTGCATCTGCCGGCTGAACAGCAGCACGTCGAGGAAGCCGGCCTTCTGCCGGTCCATCAGGCGGGCCAGCTGCTTGCCCAGCGCCTCGGCCGGCTGCGCCGATTCGGAGATCTGGATCGGGATAATCCCGCTTTCGGCCAGATGCGAGGCGAGGATGGCGCCGCTGGCGCTCTCCATGACCCCCTCGACCCGGGCGCCCTGGGCGTTGCGGCCGATGTAGGCGAAGTGCGGCACGACCCGGCTACTCCTCGTACTGGCTGGTGGTGCGCATGGCCTCATGCACCGTGGTACGTCCTTCGATCACGGTGCGGATGGCGTCCCGGCGCAGCGTATGGTGGGCCATCTGCTCGCGGGCGGCGCGGATGAATTCGGCGGGATCCTCCCGGTTGGCGGCCTCCACCACCGGCGCGCTCATCTCCAGCATCTCATAGATGCCGGTGCGGCCCAGGAATCCGGTGCCGTTGCAGTGCGAACAGCCGGCGCCTTCGCGGTACTCGTGGCGGTCCACCTCGTCGCCGATCTCCACCCGCAGCCATTCGTGCTCCTGGGGCGTCAGCCGCCGCGGCCGGGCGCAGCGCTCGCAGAGGGTGCGCAACAGGCGCTGGGCGATGACGATATGCAGCGACATCG